>NZ_JBFTPJ010000232.1:0-6809 GCF_056398445.1 Variovorax sp. 01T439_2 | reverse complement strand
CGGCGTAGTCGCCCGCCGGCACGCTCATCTGCTCCTCGCCCTCGATGTTGAACACCCAGACGCCCGCGTCGCGCGGCCCGGCGGTCTGGATGGAAATGCGGCTGCCGGCCGGATACCGGCCCGGATCGCCCGCCAGCATGCCGCCCAGCTGCATCACCACGCTGAGCCGGTCCTGCGCGCCGGGCAGCAGGGGCACGCTGGGCGCGTTGTTGCTGAACATGATCTGGCCCTGGTCGCGCAGGAAGTGCGAGGCGACCTCGCCCTTGCGGCTTTCCGAAAAGCGCGCCGGCTCGATGCCGGTGGGGCCGATCCGGCCGGTGCTGTGCTGGCTGCGGATGGTCCGGAACAGGAATTTGAGCGACAGCCGGGCGTCGTAGCTGCTGCCGTCCTGCAGCCAGACCAGGTCGCCGAAAACGCCCTGCATCGGCGAGGCGCCCTGCTGGCCCGTGACCGCGAAGGCGAGCTTCACCGAACCGGGGATGCGCAGCGCTTCGGGTCCGACGACATTGCCCGCTGCGGCGCTGGCGGCGCCGGCGGCCTCGCCGGGCGGCCCGTTGCCGACACCGGCGTTGGCCGTGCTGCCCGCCCCGCCCAGCATGGCGCCCGCCGGGGCGCTGGCTGCCTGGTCGGGAGGTGTCGCTCCTGAATCAGTAGCGTTCTGCGCCGTGAGGTCGGGCGTCTGTGCGGGGGGCGCCGGGGGCTGTTCCGAAACCTGGGGCGCCGGCTGCGGCACCGGCTCGGGTGGTGGTGGCGCCACCGGCCTGGGCCTGGACGGCTCGCGCGGCCGGCGCGGCTTTGCGGGCGGCGGCGGCTTGGCCTCGGCCACTGGCGCTGCGGCGGCCGGCGCGGCCGGCTTTTCCGCGGCCGGCGGTGCAATCACGATGGTGCGGGTGATGAACTTGTTCGCGAGCGGCGAGGGGTCGGGCCCGATGGCCGTGGGAGCCAGGTCCAGCAACAGCACGTGGGCCAGCGCCACCGCCAGCGTCAGCCCGGCCAGCGCGCGCCATGACGGGCGTGCGGGCGGGGCGGCGGAGGACGGCAGCTGGGAGGCGACAAGCGTCGGCATGAGGTGGTGGAGTGGGCGCCGGCGCCGAGGTTCACCGGGAGCACCTCGGTACACTGCCGCCCGTTCAACCAGTTTAGTGGGCGCGGCGCCGGCTCTCGTGTTCGCGCCGTGTCCTTCATCACGCATTTGCCATCATGAAACTCGCCACCCTGAAGGACGGCTCGCGCGACGGCCAGCTCGTCGTCGTCTCGCGCGACCTCACGCTCGCCCACTACGCCACTGGCATCGCCAGCCGGCTGCAGCAGGTGCTGGACGACTGGGGCTTCATGAGCCCGCAGCTGCAGGACCTGTACGACGCGGTCAACACCGGCCGCGCACGCCATTCCTTCCCGTTCGACCCCGCCCAGTGCATGGCGCCGCTGCCGCGCGCCTACCAGTGGGCCGACGGCTCGGCCTACCTGAATCACGTCGAGCTGGTGCGCAAGGCGCGCAATGCCGAAGTGCCCGAGAGCTTCTACCAGGACCCGCTGATGTACCAGGGCGGCAGCGACGACTTCCTCGGCCCGACAGACGACGTGGTCGTGCCCAGCGAAGCCATGGGCATCGACTTCGAGGCCGAGATCGCGGTGATCACCGGCGACGTGAAGATGGGCGCCACGCCCGACCAGGCGCTCGACGGCATCCGCCTGGTGATGCTGGCCAACGACGTGAGCCTGCGCAACCTGATCCCTGCCGAGCTGGCCAAGGGCTTCGGCTTCTTCCAGAGCAAGCCGGCCACCGCCTTCAGCCCCGTGGCCGTGACGCTCGACGAGATCGGCGAAGCCTGGCAGCACGGCCGCGTGCACCTCACGCTGCAAAGCAGCTGGAACGGCCGCAAGGTCGGCATGTGCGACGCCGGGCCCGAGATGACCTTCCATTTCGGCCAGCTCATCGCCCACATCGCCAAGACGCGCAACGTGCGCGCCGGCAGCATCGTCGGCAGCGGCACCGTGAGCAACAAGGGCGTGGAAAAGAACGGCCAGATGGACTGGCCCAAGGGCTATTCGTGCATTGCCGAGAAGCGCTGCATCGAAACCATCCAGGGCGGCGAGCCCGTGACCGAATTCATGAAGTTCGGCGACACCATCCGCATCGAGATGAAGGGGCTCGATGGCCGCTCGCTGTTCGGCGCGATCGACCAGGAAATCGTGTCGGCGGCGGGGCGGGCGAAGGTGGCGCCGGTGTCGCTGGCGAACCCGCAGGACGACGACGGCGCCGAAGGCTGACTAGCGCGGCGCGGCGCGCAGCAGCTCCTTCTGGCTGCGTATCCCCAGCCGCCGGAACGCCCGGTACTGGTGGGTGCGCACCGTCGTCAGTTCGATGCCGATTTCGCGCGCCGCTTCCTTGGCTGTGCGGCCGGCCATCAGGTGGCCGATGACTTCGCGCTCGCGCAGGCTCAGGGTGAGAAGGCGCGAGGCGAGCGTGGGCGCCACCGCTTCGCGGGCGGCCATGGCGCTGCGGCCATGGGCCAGCGTGGCGTCGGCCAGGAGCGTGGCGTGGCGCTCGATGGCCGCGAAGTCGGCGGCGCCGAATTCGGGCTGCGCGAGGCTCCGGTAGAAGCTCACGGCCACGCGCTGGCCGGTGGGCGTCAGGCGCAGCACCGACGCGCGCTCGCGGATGCCCACGTCGCCGTAGCAGGCCGCGCGGTAGGCCGGGTCGGCCACCTCGTCGGCGCGCTGGTGGCCCAGCCAGAGCTGCGCGCGCCGGGGCAGCTTGCGCGCCGCCAGCCAGGTCATGTTGGGATCGAGCAGGTCGAAGCGCTGCGCCACGTAGCGCTCGGCCGTGCGTTCGGCCGTGGTGCCGTAGCTGCTGGCGGCCGACACCGCCTCGATGCGGCCGGTGGCGTCGACCGCGAACACGGTGCAGAAGGTGACGGGCATCACGCGGTGCATGGCCGCAAGGCAGCTGGCCGCCAGGTGCGGCGTGCCGATGCCCGCGAGCACGTCGCCGGCGAGGGCGGCGGACAGCATGGTGTCCGCCGCGGGCTGGATGCGCCAGCGTCTCATGGGGGGAGCAGGTAGGGCAGGGTAATTACTTCGTACGAAGTTATGACAATGGCCAGCGCCGCGCATCGGGACAATCCCGCTGCATGATGACGAACCCCACCGCTCCGGCCACCGCGCCGCCGCCCGGCGCACGGGCCGCCGATGCCGCCAGCGGCCCGGTGCCGCCGCCGGCCAGCGCCACCGAACTGCCGCCTTCCGTCGGCGCCTTTCACTACACGCGCTACCCGGCGCGCACGCCGGCGCTCGGGCACGACGGCATGGAGCCCGGCCGCCATCCGGTGGTGATCGCGGGCGGCGGGCCGGTCGGCATGGCGCTGGCGCTGGGGCTCGCGAACCACGGCGTGCGCAGCGTGGTGCTCGAGGCCGACGACACGGTGTGCGTGGGCAGCCGCGCGGCCTGCATCTCGCGCCGCAGCCTGGAGATCATGGAGCGGCTCCATGTGCTGCCGGCCTTCATGGCCAAGGGCCTGCCGTGGACCGGCGGGCGCAGCTTCTACAAGACGGCCGAGGTGTTCCGCTTCGAGATGCCGCATGACGAGCGCCAGAAGCTGCCGCCGATGATCAACCTGGAGCAGTACTACATCGAGCAGTACCTGCTGGACGAGATCCTCCGCCGCAACGAGGCGTCGCCGGGGCTCGTCGACATCCGATGGGGCACCGAGCTCACCGGCCTCGCGCAGGACGACGAGGGCGTGACGCTGGACGTGCGCAACCCCGAGGGCGCCTACCGGCTGCGCGGCCAGTGGCTTGCCGCCTGCGATGGCGGCCAGAGCTTCGTGCGCAAGGCGCTCGGGCTCGCGCTCGAGGGCACGGGCTACGAGGGCCGCTACGTGATCATCGACATCGAGCTGCACAGCACGCACCCCACCGAGCGCCGCGCCTGGTTCGACCCGCCGTGGAACCCGGGCTCGACCGTGCTGATGCACCGCCAGCCTGACGACATCTGGCGCATCGACTACCAGCTGCGCGCGGGCCAGGGCACCGAGGACGCGTTGAAGCCGGCGGCCGTGGCCGAATTCGTGCAGCGCCACCTCAACGCCATCGGCGAAGGCCACCTGCCATGGAAGACGGTCTGGACCTCGGTCTACCGCGCGGGTGCGATGACGCTCGACAGCTACCGCCACGGCCGCGTGCTGTTCGCGGGCAATGCCGCGCATGCGATGCCGATCTTCGGCGTGCGCGGCCTCAACTCGGGCTTCGACGATGCGGACAACCTGGCCTGGAAGCTGGCCTTCGTGGCGCGCGGCCTGTCGGACGCGTCGCTGCTCGATTCGTACTCGCAGGAGCGCATCGCGGCCTTTCACGTCAATGCCGAGAACGCGATGCGCAGCACCGAGTTCATGTCGCCGCCGTCGCGCGGCTTCGACCTGCTGCGCGAGGCCGCGCTTTCGCTGTCGCAGGTGCACCGCGGCATTGCGCAGCTGATCAACCCGCGCCAGACCCAGGCCGTGCGCTACGCGGATTCGGCGCTGTCGAGCGAAGGCGATGCGCTGCCTGCGGGGCCATTGCCTGGAGAGGTCATGGCCGAGCAGCAGCTCGAGCAAGGCCACCTGACCGACTGGATCGGGCCGGTCTTCACGCTGCTGGTGCTCCGGCCGGGCGCCGATGCCGTGCCGCTGCCGGACGATGAACTGGCACAGGCGCTTGGCGGCGCGCTGCCGTTCGCGGTGCGCACCATTGCAGGCCCGGGCATCGCAGGCGCCGACGCGCACGTCGGCCCTGACGTGTTCGAGGCGCTGGGCGCGCGCGATGGTGCCGTCTACCTGCTGCGCCCCGACGGCCATGTGGCCGCGCGCTGGCGGCGCTTGCCCCGCGGCGCATTGCAGGCCGCATTGGCCCGCGCTGCAGCCGCCGCTTCCACGGAGATTGCCAGATGACCACACCGCTTCCATCCGACGCGCGCGACCGGCTCTATGCAGAGTGCGCGCGCGCCATCACCGAGGCCGGCGCCGAACGCGAATCGCTGTTCCTGGCCCGCCTCGCGCTGCTGCTGTTCGAGCAGGTCGGCGACGAGGCGCGCTGCCGCGCCGCGCTGGCCGACGCACTGCACGCGCTGCCCGTACCATCGCTGTCCGCAACCGAACCAATACAAAAAGGAGACTGATCCATGGATCGCCGCACCCTTCTCGCCACGCTCGCCTCCGGCGCCGCCGTAACCGCCGCGCCCTTTGCCCGCGCCCAGGACTACCCGGCGCAACTCATCAAGTGGGTGGTGCCCTATCCGGCTGGCGGCGGCACCGACGTGATCGCACGCGTGCTGGCCGAGGCCATGCGCCAGACGCTGGGCCAGCAGATCGTGGTCGACAACCGCCCCGGCGCCTCGACCAACATCGGCGCCGACCTCGTCGCCAAGAGCAAGCCCGACGGCTACACCATCCTCTCGGCGGACAACGCCGTGCTGGCCTTCAACGAGCACCTGTTCAGCAAGCTGCCGTTCAATCCGGAGAAGGACTTCACCTACATCGGCGCGATCGGCAAGTTCCCGCTCGCGCTGGTGGTGCATCCCGACTTTCCGGCCAAGAACTTCAAGGAGTTCCTGGCCTACGCGAAGGCCAATCCGGGCAAGGTCAACTACGCCTCGCCGGGCAATGGCTCGCCGCACCACCTGGCCATGGAAATGTTCAAGGCCCGCACCGGCACCTTCATCACCCACATTCCCTACCGCGGCGCGGCGCCCGCCATGGCCGACGTGATGGGCGGCCAGGTGCCGTGCATGTTCCTCGACCTGGCCTCGGGCCTGCCGATCATGCAGGGCAACAAGGTGCGCGTGCTGGCCATCGGCTCGGGCGCGCGCAGCAAGACGCTGCCCAGCGTGCCGACGCTGGCCGAAGTGGGCGTGCCCAACACCGAGGTGTTCGCGTTCCAGGGCATCCTCGGCCCGGCGGGGCTGCCGCCCGCGGTGGTCGCCAGGCTCAACAGCGAGCTGAACCGCGCGTTCGGCACGCCGGCCGTGCAGAAGCGCTTCGACGATTTCGGCATGGAAGCCATGCCGGGCACACCGGCGCAGTTCGCGGCGCTGTCGCGCGCCGAGTCGAAACGCTGGGGCCCGATCATCAAGCAGGCCGGCATCAAGCTGGATTGATGAAGCCCGCGCGGCCCCGGGGTGGGCCGTGCTACTGCGTGTAGGCCTTGCGCGAGCCGTCCTCGAGCACGTGCTCGTCGTGCTGCAGTTCGCCGTTCTCGTCCCAGCTGCGCTCGCGCGTCACGCGGCCCTTGGCATCGAAGCTCGATTCCGCCAGCAGGTTGCCCTTTTCGCTGAAGCGCCGGTGCGTGCCCACCGGCACCTGGCGCCCGCGGCCCGCCACCAGGTAGCGGCCGTGGGCGGCGCGCTGGCCGCTCTCGTAGAACTCGGTAATCTCGACCGTGCGCGCATTGCCGCTTCCGCGGTAGACCGACTTGCTGCGCGGCCGGCCATTGAGGTGGTAGCTGTCGTCGCCGATCGGTTCGCCCGCCGGGTTCCATCGCTGGTCACGGATCAGCGTTCCCTTTTCGGAGAACTCCTGCTCGCGTTGCCGCACCGCGCTGCGCTCGACCAGCAGCCACACCGTTTCGCGGCGCTTCACGCCTTCGGATGAAAACTGGCGCTCGGTGCGCTGGCTGCCGACGATCTCGTCCTGCACGGAAGGCTTGCCGTTGTCGTAGAAGCTCTGCGAACGCACCCGCTTGCCCGACAGGTACGACAGCCGCGAGCGCAGGATGCCGCCCGCATCGAACAGCTCGACCTGCGACGGCCCGCTGATGAACCCGCACAGCCGGGC
>NZ_JBFTPJ010000231.1:0-6856 GCF_056398445.1 Variovorax sp. 01T439_2 | reverse complement strand
CCATAGCGCAGGTCGCAGGCCAGCGCGATCATCGCGCCGGCACCGGCGCACACGCCGTCGATCGCGCCGACGATCGGCTGCGGGCAATGGCGGATGGCCTTGACCAGGTCGCCGGTCATGCGTGTGAACTCGAGCAGCTCGGGCATGCGCATGCCGGTGAGCGGGCCGATGATCTCGTGCACGTCGCCGCCCGAGCAGAAGTTGCCGCCGGCGCCGGTGACCACGATGGCCTTCACGTCGGTTGCATAGGTCAACGCACGGAACAGGTCGCGCAGCTCGGCGTACGAATCGAAGGTCAGCGGATTCTTGCGCTCGGGGCGGTTCAGCGTGATGGTGCCGACGCCCGCTTCGTAGTGCCACGCGAAGTGCTTCGCCGCGTAAGGCGCCTTGGCCTCGAATTGCGCGTGCATGGGATTGCCCGCGCCGATGTAGTGCTTCATTCGGCCTCCGCCATCTGGCTGTGTGAGTGTTGCTTGACCTTGCCGAGCAGCTTGTGCAGCTGCGCGATCTCCTTGGCGCTGAGCGCCGCGAAGGCATCGACGATCCAGTCTTCGTGCTGCTGCGCCATCTCGTTGAAGAGCTTGCGGCCGCGCGCCGTGAGCCGCACGCGCCAGGCGCGGCGGTCGCCCTCGACGTTGATGCGCTCGACCAGCCCTTCGGTCACGAGCTGGTCGGTGATGCCGGTGACGTTGCCGCCCGTCACCATCATGCGGCGCGACAGCTCGTTCATCTTCAGGCCGTCGGGCGAGCGCTCGAGCTGCGACATCAGGTCGAAGCGCGGCAGCGTGGTGGCGAACTGCGAGCGCAGTTCGTTGCGCACCTGCTTCTCGATCAGCTGGGTGCAGGTGAGCAGCCGCAGCCAGAGGCGCAGGGCCTCGGGGTGCTCGCTGTGGGCGCGTGCTTCGAGGTCCATGTCAGTGCGTCTCCTCGTTGTTGGAGGCAGCCAATGCGGCGTTCGCAGCGGCAGCGATCTGCTGCTGCTTGGCGATCTCGCGGTACATCTGGTCGCGCCCGCTCAGGTACTGCTTCGGCCAGTCGACGTCGCGGCTTTGCAGCTTGGCGGCCTCGTGCAGGGTCCATGCGGGATCGGCAAGGTGCGGGCGGGCGATGGCGCAGAGGTCGGCGCGGCCGGCCGCGATGATGCTGTTGGCCTGGTCGGCGTCGGTGATGGCGCCGACCGCAATGGTCGAGATGCCGACCTCGTTGCGGATGCGGTCCGAGAACGGCGTCTGGTACATGCGGCCGTACACCGGCTTGGCGGTGCGCGTGGTCTGGCCGGAGGACACGTCGATGAAATCGGCGCCGGCTTCCTTGAAGAGGCGCGCCACCACCACGGCATCGGCATCGGTGTTGCCGCCAGGGGCCCAGTCGTGCGCCGAGATGCGCACGCTCATCGGCTTGTCTTGCGGCCAGGCGGCGCGCATCGCGCGGAACACCTCGAGCGGATAGCGGCAGCGCGCTTCGATGTCGCCGCCGTATTCGTCGGTGCGCAGGTTGGTGAGCGGGCTGATGAAGGCCGACAGCAGGTAGCCGTGCGCGCAGTGCAGCTCGAGCCAGTCGAAGCCGCATTCGGCGGCGCGGCGCGTGGACGCCACGAACTGGTCGCGCATGGCGTCCATCTGCTCGCGCGTCATCGCGGCCGGCAGCTGGTTCTGTTCGCCGTAGGCCACCGCGCTGGCGGCCAGCAGCGGCCAGTTGCCGCTTTCGAGCGGCTCGTCGGTGCCTTCCCAGCCCACGCGGGTCGAGCCCTTGGGGCCGCTGTGGCCGAGCTGCATGGCGATCTTGGCGCTCGACTGCGTGTGCACGAAGTCGACGATGCGCTTGAACGCGGCCTGCTGCGCGTCGTTGTACAGGCCCGTGCAGCCGGGGGTGATGCGGCCTTCGGCCGTCGGGCTCGTCATCTCGACGAACACCATGGCGGCGCCGCCGAGCGCGCGGGCGCCCAGGTGCACCAGCAAAAAGTCCTGCGGCACGCCGTCGACCGCGCTGTAGGTGGCCATCGGCGACACCAGGATGCGGTTCTTCAGCGTGAGGCCGCGCACCTGCAGCGGCATCAGCATGGGCGCAACGGGCTTGCCGCCGGCGAGCCACTGCTCGTAGCCGCCGAGCCATTGCGTGTCGCGCACACGCAGGTTCTCGTGGCTGATGCGCTGGGAGCGCGTGAGCAGCGAATAAGCGAACTGCTCGATCTGCATGCCGGTGTAGCGCGGTACGTTCTCGAACCATTCGGTGGAGTTGCGCGCGGCGTTCTGGATCTTGAGCACCTCGACGCTGCGGCGCGCCTCGTAGCCCTCGAGCACGTGGTCGACGGTGCCGCCCTGCGCGAATTCGTTGGCCAGGTCGATCGCGTCTTCCAGCGCGAGCTTGGTGCCCGAGCCGATCGAGAAGTGCGCCGTGTGCGCCGCGTCGCCCATCAGCACCACGGGCACCGAGCGGCCCTCGACATCGATGCGGTGGGTCCAGCGCTCGCACACCACGCGCGGAAATCGGATCCAGTTGGCCGAGCCGCGCAGGTGCGTGGCATTGCTGATGAGCGAATGGCCGCCCAGGTACTTGGCGAACAGCTTCTCGCAGAAGGCGATGGCCTCGGGCTGCTCCATCTGGTCGAGGCCGTGGGCTTTCCACACGGCCTCGGGCGTCTCGACGATGAAGGTCGAGGTCTTGTCGTCGAACTGGTAGGCGTGGGCCTGGAACCAGCCGTGCTCGGTCTGTTCGAAGGCGAAGGTGAAGGCGTCGAAGGTCTGGTGCGTGCCCAGCCACACGAAGCGGCAGTTGCGAAGGTCGACGTCGGGCTTGAACACGTCGGCATAGCGCTGGCGGATGCGGCTGTTCAGGCCGTCGCTCGCAATCACCAGGTCGGCGTTGTACTGGGCGGCGATCGCCTGGTCGTCGGTGGCGTCGGTCTCGAAGACCAGCTTCACGCCGAGCGCGAGGCAGCGCTCCTGCAGGATGTTCAGGAGGCGCTTGCGGCCGATGCCGCAGAAGCCATGGCCGCCCGAGCGCACCTGCCGGCCCTTGAAGAACACCTGGATGTCGTCCCAGTGGTGGAACTCGCTGCCGATCAGCGCCGCGGTCTCGGCGTCGGCCGCGCGCAGGTTGGCGAGCGTCTGGTCGCTGAGCACCACGCCCCAGCCGAAGGTGTCGAAGGGGCGGTTGCGCTCCACCACGGTGATCTCGAGCGCGGGATTGCGCGCCTTCATCAGCAGCGCGAAGTACAGGCCCGCGGGGCCGCCGCCGATGCACAGGATGCGTTGAAGGTCCATGGCGGGTGCGGCAGGGGAGCCGGTGGTTAGGCTGTTCATGGTTGAATAGTTTAAGCATAAACAATCTGGTGTCAACGGGGCCATCCCCAGCGGGGTACCCGGGGCGCGGCGGGTGTCATGCAAAAAATCGAAAAAATCAATACCATCACCTCACCATGCAAAGCTTGATACCCAAGATCGAGTCGCAGCTTGCGTCGCTGCCCGTGCCCATCGCGCTGGAATTGCCTGATGGCCGAAGAGTTGCCAAGCCGGGGTCGCGTGTCACCCTGGCGTTCAGCGAGTGGTCGGCGCTGGCCAAGCTGGCGGCGCACCAGGTGGGGGCCATCGGCGAGGCCTACGTCGAAGGCCGGGTGCAGATCGAAGGCGCGATGCGCGACCTGATCGACGCCACCGTCGGCATGCTGCCGGGCAACCCGGCGGAGACCAACACCACCTGGTGGACCCGCCTGATGCGGCTGGCCAAGTCCCACAGCTCGCATTCGCTGCACAAGGATGCCGAGCAGATCCAGTTCCACTACGACGTTTCCGACGACTTCTACGCGCTGTGGCTCGATCCGCGCCGGGTGTATTCGTGTGCGTACTTTCGCACCCCCGGGCTGACGCTGGCAGAGGCCCAGGAGGCCAAGCTGGACCACATCTGCCGCAAGCTCATGCTGCAGCCCGGCGAGCGTTTTCTCGACATCGGCTCCGGCTGGGGCGGGCTGCTGCTGTGGGCGGCGGAGCACTACGGCGTCGACGCCACCGGCATCACGCTGTCGAAGAACCAGCATGCGCACGTGCAGCGCCTGATCCAGGACAAGGGACTGCAGGGCCGCGTGCGGGTGGAGCTGCGCGACTACCGCGAACTTTCCGCTGACGCGCCCTTCGACAAGATCGCATCGGTGGGCATGTTCGAGCATGTGGGCGCGGCCAACATGCCCACCTATTTCCGCAAGATCCATTCGCTGCTCAAGCCCGGTGGGCTGGTGCTGAACCACGGCATCACCTCGGGCCAGCTCGACTACCGCCAGCTGGGCGCGGGCATGGGCGACTTCATCGAGAAGTACATCTTTCCGGGCGGCGAGCTGCTGCACGTGACGCATGTGCTGCGCGAGACGGCGGCCGCGGGCCTGGAGATGGTCGATACCGAAAGCCTGCGCCCGCACTATGCGCGCACGCTGTGGGCCTGGTCGGACGCGCTGGAGTCGCAGCTGGACACGGCGCGCGAGGTGCTCGCGCGCGCGGGCGGGCGGCAGGGCGAGAATGCCGAGCGCATCCTGCGCGCCTACCGCCTCTACCTGGCGGGCTCGGCCATGAGCTTCGAGCAGGGCTGGATCTCACTGCACCAGATGCTTTCGACCAAGCCCGACGGCCGGGTCGAGCATGGTGTTTTGCGCGGTTCGCAATCGGTGTACCCTTTTGCCCGTGACTACATCTACAAGTGAGTGAGAACAACCATGCTGTACCGATTCCAGTCCCGGGCCTCCCCTGACTTCGTGATGCTGGAGGTGCATGCCCGCCAGCTGTTCGACATCATCGGCAAGGCACCCGCGCCGCAAGGCATCGTCACGGTCGAGCAGATCCCGGGCGCCATTGCGGCGCTCGAGTCCGCGCTGGCGCGCGAGGCCAGCAACCCGCACAACCACGACGACTACGCCGTCGAAGGCCACGCCAACGAGGCCGAGAAGCAGCACGTGGGCCTGCACCAGCGCGCAGCCCCGCTGCTCCACATGCTCAGGGACTCCCTGGCCGAGAAAAAAGACGTGACCTGGAAGACCTGAGCGCCTGTCTTTTTATTTCGAGGAGCGCCGCGGAACCGGCTTCGCCGGGCCGCAGGCGCTGCCCCCTGCAAGGGGGAGGGAGAAGCGACACGAAGTGCGCGAAGCCTGGGGGTTAGTCCACTTTCGCGCCTGAGTCCTTCACCACCTTCGCCCACTTCACGTGCTCGCTGGCAATCAGCTTGGCGAAGTCGGCTGGCGAATTGCCGCTCGGGATGGCGCCCTGGGCGAGCATCTTTTCCTTGATGGCGGGGGTGCCGAGCGACTTGGCCACCTCCTGCTGGATCCGGTTCACGATCTCGGGCGAGGTGCCGGCCGGCGCCAGCAGGCCGAACCACGAGCTCGCCTCGAAGCCCTTGAGCGACGGACCGCCCGCTTCCTCGACCGTCGGAATGTCGGGCAGCGCCGGCGAACGCTTGGCGCTGGTCACGGCCAGGGCCGTGAGCTTGCCGCCCTTGATCTGCGCCATCGACGAGGGCAGGTTGTCGAACATCACGTCGGCATTGCCGCCCACCATGTCCAGCAGCGCCGGGCCCGAGCCCTTGTACGGGATGTGGGCCATGAAGGTGCCGGTCATGCTCTTGAAAAGCTCGCCCGCCAGGTGGATCGAGGTGCCGCTGCCGCTCGAGGCCATGTTGAGCTTGCCGGGATTGGCCTTGGCGTACTTGATGAAGTCCTGCACGTTGTGGATGTTCAGCGCCTTGGCCTTGTCGGCGTTCATTTCCATCACGTTCGGCACGGCCGCCACCAGCGTGATCGGCACGAAATCCTTGATCGGGTCGAATGGCAGCTTGGGATAGAGCGCGCGGTTGATGCCGTGCGTGCCGACCGTGCCCATCAGGAGCGTATAGCCGTCGTTCGGCGCGCGCGCCACGATCTCGGCGCCCACGTTGCCGCCCGCGCCCGCGCGGTTGTCGACGATGAACTGCTGGCCGAAGGCCTTCGACAGTTCGGGCGCAACGGCGCGCGCCAGGATGTCGGTGGTGCCGCCRGCCGCAAAGGGCACGACGATGCGCACCGGCTTGGTCGGCCAGGTGCTCTGGGCCCAGGAAGGAGTGGCTGCGAGGGCGATGGCGGCGGCGGAAGCCGCCAGTGCGGCGCGGCGGTTCGTCTTGAAATTTGAAGAAGAGGTCATGCGGGCGTTTGTACAGGGGAACCGCCGCGCGCATGGCGGGTAAAAACCCCGTGGGGCGCCGGTCTATGCCACCTGCATGCGCTCGGCAAAACGCTCGCTGCGAAAGCGCTCGAGCACGAAGTCGATGAACACGCGGGTCTTCGCGGGCAGCAGCTTCTTGCTCGGGTAGTAGAGCCAGACCGCGCCCGCATCGAAGTGCCACTCGGGCAGCAGCCGCACCAGCTCGCCGCTGCGAAGCCCGCGTTCGACGAAGGGCATCGGCAGCATGGCGACGCCCAGGCCCATCAGCGCGGCATGCGCAATGGCTTCGGGGTCGTTGAAGATCGCGCGCGGCCGCGGCAGTTCCACCGTGGCCTGGTCGCCGCCCGCGTGCTGCAGCGTCCAGCTGCGAAGCCGGCCGGTGGGCGAGGAGCGCCGCAGCAGGGCGTCCAGCTGCGCCAGTTCCGCGGGCTGCGCCGGCAGCGCGCGGCCTGCCAGGTAGGCCGGGGCGGCCACCGCCACCACATGGATGCGCGCCAGTTCGCGCGCCACCACGCCGGGCGAGAGCTCGATGCCGCCGCCGATGGCCGCGTCGAAGCCTTCGCCCACGAGGTCCACCTGCTGGTTGTCGAAGTGCCAGTCGGGCAGGATGGACGGATAGCGGGCCAGGAAGTCGCCCATCATCGGCAGCACATGCTCGCGGCCGAAGGCCTGGCCCATGC
>NZ_JBFTPJ010000230.1:0-6871 GCF_056398445.1 Variovorax sp. 01T439_2 | reverse complement strand
GTCGGTGGCGGTGCTGATGGCGAGCTTCTTCGTCGCGGGCGGACCCACCGGCGCGGGCTGGACGCTGTATCCGCCGCAGTCGATCCTGCCCGGCACGCCGGGCCATGCGGGCGGCATCGTGCTGATGCTGGTGTCGCTGCTCATCTTCATCGTGGCAACGACGATGGGCGGCCTCAACTACGTGACCACCGTGCTGCAGGCGCGCTGCGAAGGCATGACGCTGCTGCGCATGCCGCTCACGGTGTGGGGCATCTTCGTGGCCACCATCCTCGCGCTGCTCGGTTTTCCGGCGCTGTTCGTGAGCGGCGTGATGCTGCTGCTCGACCGGACGCTGGGCACCAGCTTCTTCATGCCGGCGCTGGTGTCGATGGGCCAGGTGACCGGCTACAAGGGCGGCAGCCCGCTGCTGTTCCAGCACCTGTTCTGGTTCTTCGGCCAYCCSGAGGTCTACATCGTGGCGCTGCCSGCCTTCGGCATCGTCTCGGACCTSATCAGCRYGCATGCKCGCAAGWRYATCTTCGGCTACCGMATGATGGTSTGGGCCATCGTGGCCATCGGCGCGCTCAGCGTGGTGGTGTGGGCGCACCACATGTTCGTGAGCGGCATGAACCCGTACTTCGGCTTCTTCTTCGCAACCACCACGCTGATCATCGCGGTGCCCACCGCGATCAAGGTCTACAACTGGATCCTGACGCTGTGGCGCGGCGACATCCACCTGACGGTGCCGATGCTGTTCGCGCTGGCCTTCCTGTGCACCTTCCTCATCGGCGGGCTCACGGGCCTGTTCCTCGGCAACGTGAGCGTGGACATCCCGCTGTCCGGCACGTACTTCGTGGTGGCGCACTTCCACATGGTGATGGGGGTGGCGCCGCTCCTGGTGGTGTTCGGCGGCATCTACCACTGGTTCCCCAAGGTCACCGGCCGCATGCTCGACGACCGGCTCGGGCGCCTGCATTTCTGGATCACCTTCCTCGGCACCTACCTGATCTATTTTCCGATGCACTACCTGGGCGTGCTGGGCATGCCGCGGCGCTACTACAACTTCGACGGCTATGCGTTCATTCCGCCCTCGGCGTTCAGCCTGAACACCTTCATCACCGTGGTTGCGCTGATCGTCGGCGTGGCGCAGCTGCTGTTCATTGCCAATCTCGCCTGGAGCGCGTGGCACGGCCGGCCGGCCGTCGCCAATCCATGGCGCGCCGCCTCGCTCGAATGGCAGACGCCCGCCACGCCGCCGGGCCACGGCAACTGGGGACCGCGGCTGCCGGTGGTCTACCGGTGGGCCTATGCCTATGGGGAGCCGGGTGCGGCGGAGGACTTCATTGCGCAGAACGCACCGCCGGAAGCCGGGCCCGGGGAGCCCGAGCCGGAGGGCCAGGGCGAGGTCCGGGGAGCACCGGCATGATTTCAGGAGCCGCCTTGGGCATCCGCGGTGCCGGCCGCGGCCCTGGCCGCGCCCGCGATCCGCATGCGAGCGCGGCCGGCATCGGCCTGTGGGTCTTCATGGGCGTGGTGACTGCGTTGTTCTCCCTCTTCATCGTGGCCTACGTGATGCGCATGAGCGGCGGCGATGCGATGACCATCGCGCTGCCGTGGCAGCTCTGGCTCAGCACGGCATTGCTGGTGGCGGGCAGCGTGGCGCTGCAACGGGCCAGCGGCGCACCGCGCGGTCCCGGCCCGATGCGGGCGCGTCGCCTGCTGCTGGCGGGTGGGCTCTTCGCATTCGGCTTCCTGGCCGTGCAGCTGTGGGCCTGGCAGGCGCTGCTGGGCGCGCAGGTGATGCCGGCCGGCAATCCGGCGGGCAGCTTCTTCTACCTGCTGACGGCCATGCACGGGCTCCACCTGATGGGCGGGCTGGTCGGGTGGGCCTGGACGGCGCACGCCGCCTGGCCCGATCCAGCCCGGTCCGCCTGGCGCATCGCGCTGTGCGCGCGCTACTGGCACTTCATGCTGGCGGTGTGGCTGGTGCTGTTCGCGCTGCTGGGCTGGGTGACGCCGGAGGTGGCGCGCTTCATCTGCGGCACATCCTGAGGAGGCGTCCCATGAACCACACCGCAACCGCCGCCGCTGCGCCGCTGAACCCGCAGGCCATCGCCGCCACCGGCTGGCGCGGGCTGGTCGCCGACTGGTCCTCCGACCGCCAGGCGTTCCACGTCTCGTGGGGCAAGGCGATGATGTGGATCTTCCTGCTCAGCGACACCTTCGTCTTCAGCTGCTTCCTGACCGGCTACATGACGGTGCGCGCCTCGACCACCGTGCCGTGGCCCAACCCGAGCGAGGTGTTCGCGCTCCATGTGGGGGGCGCCGACATCCCGCTGCTGCTGATCGCGATCATGACCTTCGTGCTCATCAGCAGCAGCGGCACGATGGCGATGGCCGTCAATTTCGCCTACCGCCGCGACCGCGTGAACGCCGCCACGCTGATGCTCGTGACCGCGACCTGCGGCGAAATCTTCGTCGGCATGCAGGCCTTCGAGTGGTCCAAGCTGATCCTCGAGGAGGGCGTGCGGCCCTGGGGCAACCCGATGGGCGCGGCGCAGTTCGGCTCGGCCTTCTTCATGATCACGGGCTTCCATGGGCTGCACGTGTCGGCCGGCGTGGTCTTCCTGTTCACCGTGGCCTTCAAGCTGATGCGCGGCGACTACGACAAGTCCGGCAACTACCAGATCGTCGAGATTGCCGGCCTGTACTGGCACTTCGTGGACCTGGTGTGGGTGTTCATCTTTGCGCTGTTCTATCTCTGGTGAGGAGGAGGAAGAAGATCATGAACCCCGCCACCGGCCAGCAGCATCCGATCAGCCTCTATCTCAAGATCTGGGGGCTGCTGTTCGTGCTCAGCACGATGTCCTACCTGGTCGACTATTTCCATTTCCAGGGCTACCTGCGCTGGACGCTGATCATCACCTTCATGCTGCTGAAGGCGGGGCTGATCGTCGCGGTCTTCATGCACATGGCGTGGGAGCGGCTGTCGCTGGTCTATGCCATCCTGGTGCCGCCGCTGTGCCTGCTGGTGCTGGTCGGGCTGATGGCGGCGGAGGCCGGCCACACCTACCTGACGCGGCTGTTGTTCTTCCACTGAAGGCGCTGCAGGCCCGCTCAGCGCTTCACCACGTAGCGCGTCACCACCGGCGGCGACTCGCCGATGTGGAAGGCCAGCCGCCGCTCGCGCAGCGCCATGTCGGCGGCCGTGGCGCGGTTGAAGCGGCGCAGGTGGTCGGTCCAGCTTTCGTCCACGATCTCTTCCAGGTAGCGGCCCGGCTCCGCGATGTCGTGCAGCAGCTCCCAGCCGATGGCGCCCTGGCCCAGGCGCGCGCGCCGGGTCTGGTGCATCACCAGGTGGAAGGCGGCCGCGCGCGCGGGGTCGATCATGTATTCGATGGTGATGACCACGCGGCCGTTTTCTTCCGGTGTTTCCGCCGGCGGGCCCGCGGCCCAGCCGGCCCGCGCCGGGCTCATGTCGGCTTCCTCGCCCGAGACGTCGGTGACCCAGCGCAGCGCCGCCAGCATCAGCAGGGTGCCGCTCACGGCGGCGACCTCGAGGCTGGAGCGCAGGTCGGTGACGGTGGCCACCTGGCCCCAGAGCGCCGCGCCGATCGCGCTCGCGCCCATGATCGCCATCTGGTAGGTCGACATGCCGCGCGCGCGCACCCAGTCGGGCAGCGCGAGCTGCGCCGAGACCGAGAGCGAGTTGGCCACCGTGATCCACGCCATGCCGCCGAAGAACATCGCGGGCACCGCCACCCAGGCGTTGGGTGCGAAGGCCATCACCGCGGTGGCGAGCGACTGCAGCACCGTGCCGCGCAGCACCAGCTGGTCGCGCCCGAGCGCCTGGCGCAGCCGCGGCAGGAACAGCACCGCGATGATCGCGCCCGCGCCCATGGCGGCCAGCAGCAGCGTGAAGGTGGCCGCGCCGCCGCCCTTGAGGTTGCGTGCCAAGAGCGGCAGCAGCGCGAGCAGCGCGGTGGAGTGGAAGAAGAAGATCGTGATGCGCGAGAGCACCGCGCGCATGCGCTGCGACTGCCAGACGAACTTCACGCCCACGCGCATCGCGCTGATGAGCTTCTCGCGGCCCAGCGGATTGGGCGTGTGCTCGCGCCGCCAGCGCAGCACCACGAAGGCCGAGGCCACCGACAGCACCGCGTTGAGCGCAAACACCCAGACGCTGCCCGCGCTGGCGATCAGCATGCCGGCCGTGAGCGGGCCGATGATGCGCGAGGCGTTCATCGCAATGCCGTTCAGGCCCAGCGCCGCCGGCAATTGCGGCCGCGGCACCAGCTCGGGCACGATGGCCGAGAACACCGGCCAGCGCAGCGCCAGCCCGATGCCGTTGGCAAAGGTGAGCGCGAGCAGGAGCGGCGCGGTCATCAGGTCCATGGCGATGGCCGCGCACAGCACGATGGCCGTGCCCGCGAGCCAGAACTGCGTGGCCACCAGCCAGCGCCGGCGGTCCAGGATGTCGGCCAGCGCGCCGCTGGGCAGGCCCAGCAGGAACACCGGCAGGGTGGAGGCCGACTGCACCAGCGCCACCCAGATCGGCGAGGTGGTCAGCGAGGTCATCATCCACGCCGCCGCCACGTCGTTCATCCACATGCAGATGTTGGCGATGAGCCAGGTGCTCCACAGCATGCGGAACACGGGCAGCTTGAGCGGCTCGAGCGCCGCGAACTTCGGCGGCTGCGGCCGGGTGGGGGGAATGGGTGTTTCTTCGGGCGAAATCGGCGGCATGTCGCCCGATTGTGCCTATCCCCTGTCGCTGCGTGCCAGGCGGTGTTCGAGCCGCCGCAGCATCGTCGTGAGCACGAGCGTCATCACCCAGTACACCACCGAGATCGCGAGGTACGGCTCCCAGTAGCGCGCATAGGCACCGGCCACCGTGCGCGCCGCATAGGCCAGCTCGGCCAGGCCGATGGCCGAGACCAGCGAGGTGTCTTTCAGCAGCGCGATCGCGTTGTTGCCGAGAGGCGGCAGCATGCGCCGGAAGGCCTGCGGCAGCACCACGTAGCGCATGACCTGCAGCGGCGTGAAGCCGATCGAGCGGCCGGCATCGAACTGCCCGCGCGAGATCGACTGGATGCCGGCGCGGAACACCTCCGAGATGTAGGCCGCCGAATTGAGCGTGAGCGCCACCACGCCGGAGATCAGCGCGCCGTGCTCCTGCTTGAGCTCGCGCGCCAGGTCGCCGCTGATCAGGAGGCCGGTCGCCGGATGGATGAACACCGGCATCACCGCAAAGTGGATCAGCAGGATCTGCACGAACAAAGGCGTGCCGCGGAAGAAGCTCACGTACACCGTGGCCGGCCAGCGCAGGAAGAAGCGCGCGACCCAGCTCCAGGGCGCATGGCGCGGCCGGGCGAGCCGCGCGAGCGCCAGGCACAGGCCCCAGCTCGAACCCAGCAGCACGCAGACCACCGTCATGCGCAGCGTCATCCAGGCGCCCTGCCAGAACAGGTCCCTGTATTCGACCAGGATGTCCCAGCGGAACCATCCGAACAAGAGGATCGGCTGCTCCATCTAGGGCTTTCGCGCGGTCGTGCAGTGTGCGCTCATCGGGCGTTCGGGTCCTTGTTGAACCACTTCTTGTAGATGGCGGCGTAGCTGCCGTCCGCGCGGATCGCGGCCAGGCCGGCCGTGAGCTTGTCGAGCAGCGCCTTGTCGCCCTTCTTCACGACGATGCCGAAGCCTTCCTCGGGGAAGGACTTGTCGTCGAGCGTCTTGAGCTCGGGGTTCTGCGCCACGCGGTAGGCGATCACGCCGTTGTCGCCCATGGCGGCATCGACGCCGCCGCCGGCCAGCTCGGAAATGATGAGCGGCGTGCTCTCGAAGCGGCGGATGTTGGGGCTGGTCTTGCCGAATTCGCGCGAGGCGATGTCGTCGGCCGTGGAGGCGCTCACCACGGCAATCTTCTTGCCCGCCAGGTCCTTCAGCGAGGCCACCGTGCTGCCCTTGGGCAGCGCGATCAGCTGGCGCGCCGCGAAGTAGGGCGGCGTGAAGTCGTAGCTCTGCTTGCGCTTCTCGTTGATGGTGACGCCCGAGATCACGAGGTCGACATCGCCGTTGTTGAGCGCGCCGAAGATGCCGGTGAACGGCGTGTTCACCACCTTGATCTTCAGACCTTGCTGCCTGGCAATGGCGTTGATGATGTCGATGTCGAAGCCGACGATCTGCTTGTCCTTGTTCTCGAAGGCGAAGGGCGCGTAGGTGGCGCTGGAGGCCACGATGAGTTCGCGGTTCTGGGCCTGGGCGCCGAAGGCGAGCGTGGCGGCGGCAAGGCCGAGCGCCAGGGCGCGGCGGATGGAGTTCATGCGGGGACCTCTTCCTCTTTGTTCCGCCGGACGGCGGGATGTGTCTGTGGGGTGGGCGGGAATTCTAGGGCGCCAGGTGCCCGAGCGGCCAGGCGCTGCTGGCCTTCACCTCGCCCAGCGAGAAGCTGGTGTGCAGGTCCTTCACGTTCGGCAGGTTCATCAGGTGCTGGCGCGCGAAGGCCGAGAAGCCGTCCAGGTCCTGCGCCACCACCTGCAGCTCGAAGGTGCCGGTGCCGCTGATGTAGTGGCAGGCCACCACCTCGGGCAGCTTGCGGATCGCATCCTCCAGTTTCAGCGTTGCATCGTTGGTGACGCGCTCGGTGTCCACGCGCACGAAAGCGAGCACGCCCAGCCCGATCTTGTGGCGGTCGATCTCGGCGTGGTAGCCCTTGATGAAGCCGGCTTCCTCCAGCGCGCGCACGCGGCGCCAGCAGGGCGCGGCCGAGAGCCCCACGCGCTGCGCAAGCTCGGCGTTGGTGAGGCGGCCGTCGGCCTGCAGTTCTTGCAGGATTGCGAGGTCGAACTTATCAATGCTTTCCATGGATCGCGATATTAAGCAAGATTCTTCC
>NZ_JBFTPJ010000229.1:0-7689 GCF_056398445.1 Variovorax sp. 01T439_2 | reverse complement strand
GTTCACGCTCTGGCTGCCGCTCCAGCGCGGCGGGCGGTCGGCGTAGCAGGCCGGAGGCTCAATCGGCGTCGGCGTGGCCCGCGTATTGGGGCAGGTCGTCGGTGATCGTGAACCAGGGCGCCTTCGAGCCCACGAAGATGTGCGCACGCGGGCGGATCGAAGGGGCGTCCACCAGCGTGCCCAGCGTCACATGCACGAACAGGCCATCGCGCACCACCGAGTAGAGCAGCGAGCCGCAATGGCGGCAGTGCACGTCGCCCGCGTCTTCTTTGCCGAAGACCAGGAGTTCGTCCTGGCCCTGTGCAATGGCCAGCTTGTGCCGCTCGATGCCGGCGAAGGGCTTGAAGGCCGAGCCGGTCGCGCGCCGGCAGTCGGCGCAGTGGCAGTTCAGCGCATAGGCGAAGGCGTCGGCCACCGTGTAGCGCACCGCGCCGCAAAGGCAGCGGCCGGCCAGCGTGCGGTTGGCCGCGCTCTCGGGGCTGCTCACCGGACTGTCCATTGACCGAAAGGCGGCGGTTCAGCCCGCCAGGCCCACGAACACGTTCTGCACGTCGTCGTTCGCATCGATGGCGGCCAGGAACACTTCGACCTCCTCGAGGTGCTCCGCGCTGAGGCTGGCCGGATCGACCGGGTTCTTTGGCTTGTAGCCCAGCTTGGCCGACAGCACGGTGAAGCCCTGGGCCGGCAGCGCGCGGCTCACCAGGTCGAGGTCGGTCGGGTCGGTCAGGAACACCGTGGCCMCGCCTTCGCCGGCCGCCTCGAAGTCCTGCGCGCCCGCTTCGATGGCGGCGACTTCGGCATCGGCATCGGCACGCGAAGGCTCGGCCTCGATCATGCCCACGTGGTCGAAGTCCCACGACACCGAGCCCGAGGTGCCGAGCTGGCCCTTGCGGAACAGCACGCGCATTTCAGGCGCGGTGCGGTTCACGTTGTCGGTCAGGCACTCGACCATCACGGGCACCTGGTGCGGCGCAAAGCCTTCGTAGATCACATGCTCGAAGTGCACCGCCTCGCCGCTGAGCCCCGCACCCTTCTTGATGGCGCGGTCCAGCGTGTCCTTGGGCATCGAGACCTTGCGGGCCTGCTCCACCACCAGCCGCAGGCGCGCGTTGGAGGCCGGATCGGCGCCGCTGCGCGCGGCCACCATGATTTCCTTGGCCAGTTTTCCGAACAGGCGGCCCTTGGCATTGGCCGCCAGGTCCTTGTGCTTTGCTTTCCACTGTGCGCCCATGGCTGATGTTCCTTGTGTTGTGTGTGTGGCTGGATGGGCCGTTTGGGGCAACTACTTTAGCCGCAGCGCCTGGGGGCGGCCGTTTTTTCCAATCTGCGAAGGCCGGTGGTCGCCATGGCCCCGGTTTCTCGCTTGGGCGGTGCGATTGTTTCCTTTCCGTGAACGCCGTGGTTCTTTTTGCTAAGGGTTTTTACGTAGAAGACGGCGCACAATTCATCTCACAGACCGGCCCCCAAGCCGATCTGGGTGAACAGGGCCCCGAGCGAGGTGGCCGCCCCCCGATGGGACGGTGACCCACCCAAGACCGGTTCGAAATCATCCAAAGTCAAAACTGAACTGAATTGAAGGAAATCAAAATGACCGCCTCGAAGATCCTCTCCGCCGTTGCTGTTGCC
Source organism: Variovorax sp. 01T439_2 (assembly GCF_056398445.1). NCBI lineage: Bacteria > Pseudomonadati > Pseudomonadota > Betaproteobacteria > Burkholderiales > Comamonadaceae > Variovorax > Variovorax sp. 01T439_2. The sequence continues at coordinate 6,063 of NZ_JBFTPJ010000229.1, read as the reverse complement.
CTCATGGCCGTCGCCGGTGCCGCCCACGCCGAAACCTACGAAGGCGTGCATCAGCTGACCTCGGCCGCCAGCCGCGCCGACGTCGCCGGCCAGGCCGTGGTTGCCGCGCACAGCGCCAACCCCTACGCCACCGGCGCCAATGCAGGCCCGGCCCAGGTGCTCGTTTCGTCGAACAGCCGCGATGCGGTCCGTGCAGAAGCCGCCGTCGCGGCCCGCAGCGCCGATCCGTACGCCGAAGGCGCCTCGTCGGGCGTGGCTCCGATCGTCGCCAGCACGGTGGACCGCGCCACGGTGCGCGCCGCAGCCCGCGCTGCTGCCCGCGGCGACGCTCTGCCGCTGTAAAACGGCCCCGGCGCTCGGCGAGCGCCAATCCTCCAAAAAGCCGGCCATGCGAAAGCATGGGCCGGCTTTTTGCCGTGCTCGCCGCCCCGGATGCGAGGCCCGCGGCCCGGGCGTGGCTGATTTGCCACGCAGGCAAATGCTTTCGCCTTACAAAACGGCCGCCGCCTCCAAGGGCGGACATCGAGCTTTGGCCGCAGCCCGGTACGATGGTGCCCGCCGCGGCGGGGCTGGCCGGCGCGGTTTTGGTGGCCTCCCATCCGCAAGATACCCACAACGTGAGCTGCACCCTGGTTCTGAAAGACGACGCCGGCCGCTTCGAAGCCGATGCCTTCGCGTGCCTGGCAGGTTGAACCGAGCACGCATGGCCCTCACGCTCGACCCCGAAGACACGCGCGAACGCATTCACGGCCTGGCGTGGTGCGGCTTCCATCCCGACGGCGACATCGAATGGATGATCACCGACGAGTACCTCGACCCCGACGAGCTCACGGCCGAAGACCGCGCCTGGGTCAAGGCCGAGGCCGCGCGCGCCTGCGCCGCCAAGCGCGCCGCCGAGGCTTCGTGGCCCGCCCGGACCGAATACGACCGGCTCGAAGCGGTGTTCGCCCAGCTGCGCAGCGAGAAGATCATTGCGCTGCACCGCGCCGGCAACTCGCTGGCCGACGGCCATGACGACGTGCGCGAGCAGTGGCGCGCCGCGGGCCGGCTTGCCTCGGGCATTCGCGGCTGCTGCTTCTATCACGCGCAGGACCTCGACACCGCCGTGCGCACCGGCCGCCTCTACCTCGCGTTCAGCGGCGGCATGATTCCCGAGATCGACCAGCGCGAGGCCAACACCGTCGCGGTCGGCCGGCGCATCGTCGAGCTGCTGCGCGCGGCCGGCTTCGGCGCGCAGTGGAGCGGCAACATCAACGAGCGCATCGAGGCCGACCTGGGCCAGTGGCGCAAGCGAAGCCCGTAGCCGGGCTACGGCCAGCCCTAGCAGAGCGGGCAATGGCTTGCACGAGCAGGGATCGCCGGATCGCGCCATCATCCGGCCCATGATTCCGTTCTCGATCCTCGACCTCTCCCCCATCACCGAAGGCAGCGACGCCGCGCAGTCGTTCCGCAACTCGCTTTCGCTCGCGCAGCACGGGGAGAAGCTGGGCTACCGGCGCTACTGGCTGGCCGAGCACCACGGCATGCCGGGCATCGCGAGCGCGGCCACCGCGGTGCTGCTCGCCTACGTGGGCGCCGGCACCTCGACGATCCGCATCGGCGCCGGCGGCGTGATGCTGCCCAACCATTCGCCGCTGGTGATCGCCGAGCAGTTCGGCACGCTGGAGTCGCTGTATCCGGGGCGCATCGACCTCGGCCTGGGCCGCGCGCCCGGCTCCGACCAGCGCACGGCGCGCGCGCTGCGCCGCAATCTCGAATCCGATGCCGACCAGTTTCCGCAGGACGTGGTCGAGCTCATGGACTTCATGTCGAAGGCGCCGCAGCAGCCCGTGCGCGCGGTGCCGGGCGCGGGGCTCGAGGTGCCGGTGTGGATCCTCGGGTCGAGCACCTTCGGCGCCCAGCTGGCCGCGCACCTGGGCTTGCCCTACGCCTTTGCCTCGCATTTCGCGCCGCAGCAGCTGATGCAGGCGATCCAGATCTACCGCGAGACCTTCAAGCCTTCGGCGCAGCTGCAGAAACCCCATGTGATGCTGGGCTTCAACGTGTTCGTGGCCGACACCGACGAAGAGGCAGAATTTCGCGCCACGTCGTGGCAGCAGGCCTTCGTGAACCTGCGCAGCGGCCGGCCGGGGCGCCTGCCGCCGCCGGTCGAGGGCTACCGGCAGAAGGTCGGCCCGGCCGAGAACGCGCTGCTCGATTCGGTGCTCTCGTGCTCGGCCGTGGGTTCGCCCGCCCGGGTGCGCGAAGGCGTGCAGGCCTTCATCGAGCGCACGGGCGCCGACGAGCTGATGATCACCTCGCAGGTGTTCGACCACGCGGCGCGGCTGCGCTCCTACGAGCTCTTGGCCGGCTTGCGCGGCCAGGCCTGATTCCCCCACGCCGGCCGCCCGGGCGCCGGGCTGGGACAATGGCGGGCTTATGGCAAAGCAACGGATCGTGGTGGGACTGAGCGGCGGGGTCGATTCCGCGGTCTCGGCGCACCTGCTCAAGCAGCAGGGGCACGAGGTGGTCGGCATCTTCATGAAGAACTGGGAAGACGACGACGACAGCGAGTACTGCTCGTCGAACATCGACTTCGTGGACGCCGCCAGCGTGGCCGACGTGCTGGGCATCGAGATCGAGCACGTCAACTTCGCGGCCGACTACAAGGACCGCGTGTTCGCCGAGTTCCTGCGCGAATACAAGGCCGGCCGCACGCCCAACCCCGACGTGCTGTGCAACGCCGAGATCAAGTTCAAGGCCTTCCTCGACCACGCGATGCGCCTGGGGGCCGAGAAGATCGCCACCGGCCACTACGCGCGCGTGCGGCTCGATGAGGCCACCGGCCGGCACGAGCTGCTCAAGGGGCTCGATCCCTCCAAGGACCAGAGCTATTTCCTGCACCGGCTGAACCAGGCGCAGCTGTCCAAGACGCTGTTTCCCGTGGGCGAGCTGCACAAGACCGAGGTGCGCCGCATCGCGGAAGAGATCGGCCTGCCCAACGCGAAGAAGAAGGATTCCACCGGCATCTGCTTCATCGGCGAGCGGCCGTTCCGCGACTTCCTCAACCGCTACATCTCGAAGGAGCCGGGCCCCATCAAGGACGACCGCGGCCGCAAGCTCGGCGAGCACCAGGGCCTGAGCTTCTACACGCTGGGCCAGCGCCAGGGGCTGGGCATCGGCGGCGTCAAGGAGAAGGGCGCGCAGCGCGGCTCGGGCGACCACTCGCCATGGTTCGTGGCGCGCAAGGACGTCGAGAAGAACACGCTCTGGGTGGTGCAGGGCCACGACCATCCCTGGCTGCTGTCCTCGGCGCTCGCTGCCGGCGATGCGAGCTGGGTCTCGGGCGAGGCGCCCGCGCCGGGCCGCTACGGATCGAAGGCGCGCTACCGCCAGGCCGATGCGGCCTGCGAGCTGGAAGAAGGCGGCGGCGACCCCGCGGCCAGCTTCGGCCTGCGCTTCGGCGAGCCGCAATGGGCCGTCACGCCGGGGCAGTCGGCGGTGCTCTACGACGGCGAGCGCTGCCTGGGCGGCGGGGTCATCGTCTGAGCGCCTGAGGCCGGCGCGCGGCCGCCGTCAGCGCACCGATTCGTGGACGTGGATCAGGTCGAGCGGATAGCGCTTGCCGGCCAGGTGGTCCTCGACGCACTGCAGCAGCAGCGGGCTGCGGTGCCGCGGCACGCAGGCGCGGATCTCGTCGGCGCTCATCCAGACCGTGCGCACGATGCCTTCGTCGAGCGCTCGGCCGGCTTCCTGCGCGCCGAGCGTGCCGGCAAAGGCAAAGCGCAGGTAGGTCACGTCCTCCTTGCTGCCCGTGCGGTGGCTCGAGCGCGCCATGTAGATGCCGACCAGCGCGGTGGGCGTGAAGGCGTGGGCGGTTTCCTCGAGCGTTTCGCGGGCACAGCCTTCGATCGGCGATTCGCCCGGGTCGAGGTGCCCGGCCGGAGTGTTGAGCCTGAGCCCCTGGGCGGTGTGCTCCTCGACCAGCAGGAAGCGGCCGTCCTGTTCGATCACGGCGGCCACGGTGACGTTGGGTTTCCAGCGCGGGGTCGTCATTGTCTTGGGCCCTTTTGACTACTCAATGCAGCGCGTAGCCGCTGAAGCGCCAGATGCGGTCGCTGTCGAGGTGAAAGCTCACGAGTTCGCGCAGTGTGCCATCCGGCTTGTTGCTGAAGCGGGTCTCGTACTCGATGCTGACATATTGTCCGGCCGCCTCGGCATCAGGGTCGGCCACGGCCCGGCGCTTGACCGCCACCCAGGTGCGCTGCAGCGGCGCGCCCAGCGCGGAACGGCTGCCGGAAACCTTGGCGGCGAAGTCGGTGCGCGCGATGCGCTTGCGGGTGGCGGCCGTGGCGCCGTCCCAGAGCTCGCCGGTCCTGCCCTGGTCGATCATCCGGATGGCCTGCATGCCGCCCTGCACCAGGTCGCTGGCTTCCACATCCTGCGCGGCGGCCGTACCGAAGACGCCCCAGCACAGTACGGCGGCCAGCAGCAGCCTCGCGAGAACTTTCATCGGCTTCATTCCTTTGGGGCGGCCCACGGCAGGGGCCCGAAGCCGTTTGGAGCCCGTATCGGAGCGGAGATTCCCGGGCGGGGCCTCAGCGCGCGAGGCTGTCGGGGTGCGTGCTGGCGTCGACCACTTCGAGCCGGTAGCCCAGCCCATAGATGGCCAGCAGCAGGAAGCCGCTCGCGGGCCCGAGGCCCAGCTTGGTCCGCAGGCGGGAGATGTGGGTGTCCAGCGACCGCGACAGCGCCGCCGTGCCAACGCCCCACACCGCCTCGTGCAGGTGCTCGCGCGACAGCAGCCGGCCGAGGTTCTGGAACAGGAACAGCGCGAGCGCGTATTCGCGGTTCTTCAGCTCGACGGGCGTGCCATTCACCTTGAGGACGCGCGCGGGCGGATAGAAGTGATAAGGGCCGAACACCAGCTCGGTCTCGTGCTGCGCGGGATAGGACCGGCGCAGCAGCGCATTGACCCGGGCCTCGAGCTCGGTGGCGCGCACCGGCGCGACCATGAAATCGTCGGCGCCCGCATTGAGCCCTTCGACCACGGCGGTCTCGTCGCGCGTGGTGGTCACGAAAAGAATGGGCGCGCGGCTTCGCAGCTCGTTGCGCGCGGTCTTCACGAGCTCGAGGCCGCGCATGTCCGGCGGGTTCCATTCGAGGATCAGAAGATCGAAGGTTTGCCGGCGCAGCGCCTGGAGCAAGGGACGCCCTTCGGTGTACGAGTGAGCATTCCATCCCCTTCTTCCTGCCAAATTTGCCTCTGCGGGCTTTCGAGTGAAAGAAGTGTATCTATCTGCGTCTCCGGAAAAAAGGCTTCGCGTAACTAATGCACGAAATGAAGGTATCTTTCTTGGAGTTGCTAGCAATTGCAAACAAATGCGCGCTAATTGACGACAAGCGTTGCCGGACGCCGCTGCTTGGCGGCCGGGCACGCCGAAACATGGGAGCCCGATACGGGGGAAACAACCGATGTACGGGCCCGCCGGTCCCGATGCCGCCGGCTTCGCTACCATTTATATAGCTACACATGCAATGACTACGGTCATCAAGCGGCGAACAGGCGGTGGATTTTGGCGACAGCGCAGCCGTAATCTTGCTGTAAGCTCTGGCCGCGTTCCCGTATTGCCCTTGCCCTGAGGAGATCTCTATGCTGATAGGCGTGCCTGCCGAGACGATGGCCGGCGAAACCCGCGTGGCCGTAACGCCCGAGACGGTGAAGAAACTGGTCGCCTCCGGGCACACCGTGCGCGTGCAGTCCGGGGCCGGCATTGCCGCCAGCGTCACCGATGCCGCCTACGAGGCCGCCGGTGCCGAGATCGTCAACATGAACGCCGCCTTCGCGGCCGACATGGTGCTCAAGGTGCGCACCCCCASCGAYGCCGARACCGCGCTCATGAAGCCSGGCACCGTGGTCATCGGCATGCTCAACCCCTTCGATGCGGCCGGCCTGCAGCGCCTGGCCACGGCCGGSCTCACGGCCTTCGCGCTCGAAGCCGCGCCGCGCACCACCCGCGCCCAGAGCATGGACGTGCTCTCCTCGCAGGCCAACATCGCGGGCTACAAGGCCGTGATCATGGC
>NZ_JBFTPJ010000228.1:0-6897 GCF_056398445.1 Variovorax sp. 01T439_2 | reverse complement strand
CGCGCGGCAGGCGCTGCGTGCCGCCGGCGCCGGGGATCACGCCGATCTTGATTTCGGGCTGGCCGAACTTGGCGTTGTCGGCCGCAATGATGAAGTCGCACATCATCGCCAGCTCGCAGCCGCCGCCCAGTGCAAAGCCGCTCACGGCCGCGATCACGGGCTTGCGGATCGAGCGGATGGTCTCCCAGTTGCGCGTGATGTAGTCGCCCTTGTAGGTGTCGATGAAGCTGTACTTGGCCATCGCGGCAATGTCGGCGCCGGCCGCAAAGGCGCGTTCGCTGCCGGTCAGGATGATGCAGCCGATGGCGTCGTCGGCATCGAAGGCCTTGAGCGCGGTGCCCAGCTCGGTCATGAGCGCGTCGTTGAGCGCATTGAGCGCCTTGGGCCGGTTGAGGGTGATGATGCCGACCTTGCCTGCTTCGGTCCGCACTTCGATGTTTTCGTAGCTCATGGGTGTCTCCAAGGGAAGGTGAAAACGCGATTCACTGTATACAGGCCATAGGCGCGGATCAGCGCCGCGCGCCCGGCGCGAGCCAGGCTGCGATCTTTGCGGCGTCGTGCGAGAACAGGCGCCAGGTGGTGGCGCCCTCCGGCAGCACCAGCGGCAGCCTCAGCAGCTTGCGGTCGCGCGCCACCAGCGCGGTGCAGCGGGTGGCGTCGCCGAGGTACAGCGCCAGGTCGTCGAGCTTGGCGATGCGCCAGGCCTGCGCGGGGCGCTGCTGGCCCTTGCGGCCGACGGCCGGCAGCTCGATGCCGATCCATTCGTCGTTGGCCGAGAAGCCGGCCTTTTCGGCGGCGCCGCCGCGCAGCACCACCTTGACCTGGACGCTTCCGTTGGCCTCGGCCACGCGCAGGCCCAGCGCCTGCGCCTGCTGCGACGGATCCTCGAGCGCAGCCACGCCATGCGCGCGCAGCAAATCTGCCAGCGGCAGCTCGTCGGTCGAGTGGATCCACTGCGCGATTTCCGCCGCATAGGAGCGGCCGCCCACGGCCTGGAGCGCCGCGGCCACGTCGGCTTCGCTGATCGGGCCGCCGCCGCCTTGGGTCCACAGGTGGCGCATCACGTCGTCGAGCGTGCCCTTGCCTTCGCGGCGCAAGCTGAGGTCGAAGCACAGCGCCACCAGCGCACCCTTGGTGTAGTAGCTGACGGTGCCGTTGGGCGTTTGCTCGTCCTGCCGGTAGTACTTGACCCAGGCATCGAAGCTCGCCTCGGCCACCGACTGCACGAGCCGGCCCGGCGTCTGCAGCACCTGGTTCACGGTCTTGTTGAGCAGGCGCAGGTAGCCCGCGTCGTCGATGCGGCCGGCGCGGCGCAGCAGCAGGTCGTCGTAGTAGCTGGTGAAGCCCTCGAAGAACCACAGCATCTGCGTGTAGTTCTCGCGGCTGTAGTCGTAGTGCGCGAACTCGGCCGGGCGCATGCGCTTGACGTTCCAGGTGTGGAAGTACTCGTGGCTGATGAGGCCCATCAGCGTGGTGTAGCCCTCGGGCTGCTTCTTCGCGCCGCGCTGGGGCAGGTCGCGCCGGTTGCAGATCAGCGCGGTGGAGTGCCGGTGCTCCAGCCCGCCGTAGCCGTCGTCCACCGCGTTGAGCATGAACACGTAGCGGTCGATCGGCAGCTTGGGGCCGCCTCGCTTGCCGGCCTTGTCTCCATGCCAGAAGCGGATCTCGGCTTCGCAGATGGCCTGGGTGTCGGCGATCAGGCGCTCGCCGTCGAACGAGGCAGCGGCACCTGCGATGACGAAGCGGTGCGGCACGCCGCAGGCCTCGAACTCGGCGCTCCAGAAGGGGCCCATCTCGACCGGGCTGTCGGCCAGCTCGTCGTAGCCAGCGGCCAGGTAGCGGCCGAAGCCATGCTTGTCGACCTTCGAGGGCACGAGCGCGGTGGCGCAAGACCAGCGCGCATCGTCGCCGGGCGGCAGGGYGGGCGCGGTGATGTCCAGCGCATGCGGCGCATCGGTCTGGCCCTCCACGCGCAGGCACAGGCTGGTGCCGTTGAAGAAGCCGCGGCCGGCGTCGAGCCAGGCGGTACGCACCGAGTTGTCGTAGGCGCAGACCTGGTAGTGCAGCACCAGCGGCTGGCCCGGCACGCAGTCGACCTGCCAGCTGCACTTGTCGAGCTGCGTCAGCGCGGGCTTGCGGCGTCCCTGCGTGGCGCGCAGGCCCTGCAGGTTCTTGGCGAACTCGCGCACCAGGTAGCTGCCCGGAATCCACACCGGCAGCGCCACGCGCTGCTGCGCGGCGGGGGCCTCGATGGTCAGGGTGACGGCGAAGAGGTGCGCATGCAGGTCGGCGCACTCGATGCGGTAGTGCACCGCGGCGGCCGGCGCAGCCGCTCGCGCGCGCCGGGAAACGGTCGGCGCGGCCATCAGTTGATGGAGGCGGCGAGTTGCTTCTCGACCTGGTCCGCGGGAATGGCGCCCGGCGTGCGGGTGCCGTCGCTGAAGATCAGCGTGGGCGTGCCGGTGATGTTGTACTTGCGCCCGAATTCCACGTTGCGCTGCAGGGCCGTGACGTCGCAGCTGGTTGCCGCGGTGGCGGGCTTGACGCTGGTTTCCATCCAGTCGCCCCAGGCCTTGCCCTTGTCCTTGCTGCACCAGATGTCGCGCGACTTGACGGCCGAATCGGGACCGAGCACCGGATAGAGGAACAGGTAGACGGTGACGTTGTCGACCGTCTTCATGTCTTTCTCGAAGCGCTTGCAGTAGCCGCAGTTCGGGTCTTCGAACACCGCCAGCTTGCGCTTGCCGCTGCCGCGCACGATCTTGATGGCGTCTTTCATGGGCAGCTTGTCGAACGAGACCTGGCTGAGCTTCTCGATGCGCTCCTCGGTCAGGTTCTTGCGCGCATTCACGTCGATCAGGTTGCCCTGCAGCAGGTAGTTGCCCTGCTCGTCGGTGTAGTAGATCTGGAAGCCGTTCACGCGCACTTCGTAGAGGCCCGGCAGCGGCGACTTGGTGACTTCGTCGATGGCCGGGAACTGCGGAATGCGCGCCGGAAGGTTCTTGCGGATCTCGGCCTCACCGGCCAGGGCCGTGGCGGCCGCAGCCAGCGTGCAGGCGGCGAGAAGAAGGTTGCGTGCGAGTTTCATGGGAAGTCCGGTCGATGGATTCATGCCTTCAAGCCCATCGCCTGGTTGGCGATCCAGTGCTTGAGGAGGCGCGTGCGGTCGAAGCCGCGCATGCCCCAGTTGCGCAGCGCGGGCAGGGGGCCCACGCTGTGCGAGAACAGCTGCTGCAGGCCGTCGGTGGCCAGGCTCATCTGCAGCACGTCGGCGCGGCGCGCGCGTTCGTAGCGGCGCAGCAGGCGCGGGTCGCCCACGCTGCGCCAGTACTCGCGCTGCCGGATCACGTCGGCCAGCATGGCCGCATCGGCGAGGCCCAGGTTGAGGCCCTGGCCCGCGAGCGGATGCACCGTGTGGGCCGCGTCGCCGGCCAAGGCCCACGACTGCGCGGCCGCGCCCTTCGCCTGCGGCAGGGTGCCGGTCCAGCGGTCGGCGATGGCGCGCGCGAGCGGCCAGGCGGCACGTTCGCTCGTGAGCCGAAGCGGTCCGAGCGCGCCATGGCTGGCTTCGCTCACCGCGGCGTTGAATTCCTCGTCGCCTTGCGCCAGCAGCGCGGGCGCGCGAAGCTGGTCGACCGACCACACCAGCGCCAGCGAACGGCCCTGCACGCCGCCCATCGGCAGCAGCGCCAGCACCTCGCCGGTGTCGTTGAACCACTGGCGCGCCACGCCGTCGTGCGGCTGCGCGGCTTCGAGCCGCGCCGCAATCGCATGCTGCGGATAGCGCGTGACCGCGTAGCTCACGCCGAGGGCGTCGCGCGTGGCGCTGGCCTTGCCTTCGCACACCACGGTGAGCGGCGCGGACACGGGCTCGGAAACGACTTCGACCTGGGGCTGGAAGCGCACCGCATCGGCCAGTTGCTGCTCGAGCGCCGGCACGTCGACGATCCAGGCCAGCGCATCGACCTTCTGCCGCACGGCGCTGAACTGCACGCGTCCGCCCTCGTCGCCGTGCACGAGCATCTCGCGCACCGGCGTGGCATGCGCCGCGTCGGGCCAGGCGCGCAGCGATTCGAGCAGGGTGCGGGAGGCGGTGTTGAGCGCATAGGCCCGGATGTCCTGCTTGCCGGCCGCGGCGGGCGGAACCACCAGCGCGACGCGCACTCGCTCGCGTGCGAGCAGCAGGGCCAGCGTGCGGCCCACGATGCCGGCGCCGCGAATGCAAACTTCAGGAGGGAGGGCCATCCGGCCATTGTAAGAACAAGCCCGTTCCCGGGCTGAGCCCCCGGCGGCCGATGCGGGACAATCGCTGCCCAATTCCAAGGAATCCAAGGAACCCCACGTGCCACAGCCCGCCTTCGACATTGAAGCCACCATTGCGCGCCTGTTCGTCTACCCCGTCAAATCGTGCGCGGGGGTCGAGCTTCCCGAGGCGCTGCTGACCGAGACCGGCCTGGAATTCGACCGCGCCTGGATGGTGGTTGACGCGCAGGGCGACTTCGTGACCCAGCGGCAATTGCCGCGCATGGCGCTGATCCGCCCGCAGATGAAGCACATGGAAGTGGTGCTGCGCGCGCCGGGCATGCTGGCCCTGCACCTGGCCTTCGACCGGGTCGAGAAGCCGGTGCGCGTGCGCGTCTGGAAGGACGAGGTCGCCGCCTACGACATGGGCGACATCGCCGCCCAGTGGTTCAGCGACTTCCTCTCCGAGCCGGGCAAGCCGCAGGCGTTGCGGCTGGTGCGCTTCGACCCCGAGCACAAGCGCCTGTCGAGCCTGCAATGGACCGATGGCGTCGAGGCGACGAACCAGTTCGCCGACGGCTTTGCGCTGCTGGTGGCCAGCGAGGGCTCGCTGGCCGAACTCAACGAGCGGCTGGCCGCCGCGGGCCACGACGCGGTTGGCATCGAGCGCTTCCGGCCGAACATCGTGCTGGCCGGCATCGAGTCGCACGACGAGGACCGGGTCGACGCGCTGCACGTCGCCACCGGCGGAGGCGAGGCCGAGCTCAAGCCGGTCAAGCCCTGCACCCGCTGCCCGATTCCCGACATCGACCCGGCCACCGCCACGAGCAGCCCGGAGGTCGGCGACATGCTGCGCACCTACCGCGCCGATCCGCGCGTCGACGGGCGCATCACCTTCGGCATGAACTGCATCGTGCTGCAGGGCGTGGAGCACATGCTCAAGGTGGGGCAGGCGGTGGGCGCGAACTACCGCTTCGAATAGCAGGCTCTATCTAGAAGGTCACGCCGGCGTACAGGACGATGTTGGCGTAGGGCGTGCATTCGCCCGTGCGGATCACCGCCTTGGCGCGCGCGCTCAGGCGCTTGAGTTCCTCGTGCGACACCGTCTCCGGCAGGGCGGCCAGCTGGCCTTCGCACCATGCCGGCAGCTGTCCCACCGGCAGCTGCCCGATGGCTTCGCGCGCGATCAGCGCGCGCTCCACCTGCATCTCCGAAAGCACGACCTTGAGCACGTCCGCGACCCGCGGAATCCCCGGCGTGAGCGCCAGGTCGATGCGCCGGGGGCCGTCCGGGATCGGCAGGCCCGCATCGCCGATGACCAGCATGTCGCCATGGCCCAGCGCGGCAATCACTTGCGAGAGTTCGGCATGCAGCAGGGCGGTACGTTTCACAGTGCGATCCAGTCGGGTGGCAGGGGGCTTTGCAGCACGGCGTCGCGCTGCGGAATGGAAGGCTGGGCGCCGGGCTGCTGGATGCACAGCGCGGCGGCGCGGATGCCCAGGCGCACGGCTTCGTCGAAGGACTGGCCCTCGCCCAGCGCCACGGCCAGCGCGCCCAGGAAGGTGTCGCCTGCGGCCGTGGTGTCGACCGCCTGCACCTGGGGCGCGGGATGGTGGCGCGCGCCATCGGCATCGATGGCCACGGCGCCGCGCGCGCCGAGCGTGACGACCACGCGCGCAATGCCCTTGGCGCGCAGGGCCTGGCCGGCCAGCGCGGCTTCCCGCGGGCTGTCGGCGGCCTGGCCGCACAGCGCCTCGGCCTCGATCTCGTTGACGACCAGCGTGTCGATGCGCGGCCACAGCGGCTCGGCGATCGGCTGCACCGGCGACGGGTTGAGCAGCACCTTGCAGCCCGCCTCGTGCGCCACCGAAATGGCGCGCGCGACCTGGTCCAGCGGTATCTCGAACTGCGTCACCAGGAAGGCCGCGCCCTGCAGCTGCTGGCGCAGCGCCGGCGCCTCGATCTCGGCCTGCGCGTTGGCGCCGGGAATCATCACGATGCGGTTCTGGCCGCCGTCTTCCACCAGGATCAGCGCGGTGCCCGTGGGCTCGCCGGGGCTGGTGCGCAGCGCGGCGGTGTCGATGCCGTCGCGCCCGAGCGCATCGCGCAGCGCCTGGCCGTGCGCGTCGTTGCCGACGCAGCCGATCATGCCGACGCGGCCGCCTTCGCGCGCGCAGCTCACGGCCTGGTTGGCGCCCTTGCCGCCCGGAATGTGGGCGATCGAATGGCCCAGCAGGGTTTCTCCCGCGGCCGGCGCATGCGGCACGCGCAGCACGATGTCCATGTTCAGGCTGCCGAGCACCACGATGCGCGGCGGCGGGGCGGCGCTGGAAGAAGAGAAGAAAGAAGGCGTCGAACTCACGGGGTGCGGGACTTTCGGCTTGGCGTGGAAGAGGAAGACGGCGCGGCGGCCTCGCGGAAGCTCGCGTGCCGCGCGGTCGAGGCGCGCACGCGCAGCTCGGGCTGCAGCACCACCTTGCGCGCATCGCGCCGCTTGCCGCCCACGCGCTCCAGCAGCATGTCGACCGCGAGCGCGCCGATGCGCTCCTTGGGCTGCGCCACGGTGGTGAGCGGCGGGCTGGTGTAGGCCGAGAGTTCGATGTCGTCGAAGCCCACGATCGAGAGCTCGTCGGGTAATCGAGAGCTCGTCGGGTA
>NZ_JBFTPJ010000227.1:0-6904 GCF_056398445.1 Variovorax sp. 01T439_2 | reverse complement strand
GCCTTCGTCCGGCCTCGTCCTTGACCTGCTCGAGCACGCGCTCCAGCCGGTCGGAGACGTTGTCCTCGACGATCGACACCGAGCCGCAGTGCGCGCAGGCGTACTGGTTGAGCCCCGAGCGCTGGAGCATGCCGCTGCCGCATTCACCGCACTTGAGCGTTTGCAGGTTGATGGTCAAAGAAATGTCCTCGGTGGCAGTGGCGACGCGGTTCCGCGCGCATCTTAGCGAGGAAGGCGCGCGCGCCGGATATGCCGCCGCGACATATCTCAAAGTGGCCGGGCCGGATAGCGGGCCGCTGCCGGAATGGCGATAGTCCATCACGCCGGCACAAGGCCCCACGCACCGCCGGCGCTTCAAAAGAGAAGACGGAGACAAAGGAATGGATATGCGCACTCGCACCCGGCGTTCGGCGCTCGCGCTGACCGCACTCTCGATGCTCTGTGCAGGCGCGAACGCGCAGCAGCAGCAACAGCCACCGTCGTCGACCAAGCCCATTCGCCTGGTCGTGCCCTTCGGCCCCGGCGGCGTGGCCGATCTCACGGCGCGCACCGTCGCGCAGAAGATGTCGGAGGCCATGGGCCAGAGCATCGTCGTGGACAACAAGCCGGGCGCCGGCGGCGTGGTCGCTTCCGACGCGGTGGCCAAGGCGGCGCCGGACGGGCTCACCATGCTGCTGATGTCCAACGGCAATGCCGTGAGCGCGGGGCTGTTCAAGCGGCTGCCTTTTGACACGGTCCGCGATTTCGCGCCGGTGTCGACGCTCGGCTATTTCGACATGGCCGTGGTGACGGCCGCCGACGCCCGGTTCAGGACGATGCAGGAGCTGCTGGCATATGCGAAGGCGCATCCCGGCACCGTCAACATCGGCACCATCAACGTGGGCAGCACGCAGCATCTGGCGGCCGAGCTCTTCAAGCGCAGCACCGGCATCGACGCGCAGGTGATTCCGTTCAACGGCTCGCCCGCGCTGATCACGGCGCTGCGCGGCGGGCAGGTCGACGCCGGCGTCGAGATCCTCGCGCCGATCCTCGGGCAGATCAGCGGCAAGTCGCTGCGCGCCCTCGCGGTCATGGGCGCGAAGCGCTCGTTCGCGCTGCCCGACACGCCGACGGTCGCGGAGAGCGGCGCGCCCGGTTTCAAGGTCTCGTCATGGAACGCGCTTGCCGTGCCCGCGAAGACGCCGCCCGCGGTCATCGCGAGGCTCAGCAAGGAAGCCAATGCGGCGCTGGCCACGCCGGAAGTCAAGGAACGGCTGCGCCAGCTTGGCGTCGAGGCGCAGGGCGGCACGCCGCAGCAGCAGGCGGACCTCCTGAAGGACGAGATTCAGCGCTGGTCGGAAGTCATCCGCCTGGCCGGCATTCCGAAGCAGTGAGCGCCGGTGCCGGCGAAGCGTTCATCGTCTGATCCACCACCTCGCGCACCAGCTTCAGAACGGCCTGCTGGGTCAGCGTGGCCGGTCGCTGCGAACTGACGGCCAGCGCCAGCCGGCTGCGCAGCGGTGGATCCACGATCCGCCGAGTGCCGAAAGCCTCCGGCCGAGGCGCGGTGAGCACTGCGTTCGCGGACAGCACCGCGGAGCCCACGCCATCGATGACCAGGTCGAGAATGGCGGCCACGCCGTCGATCTCCATCGCGATGGCCGGACGGCATCCGATGTTGGCCATTTCCGCCTCGACCAGCATGCGGATGGAATTGGGCTGGGTCGGAATCACGAGCGGCTGCGAGGCCACCTCGCGCAGCGCGATCTCCCCGCCGGGCTGCGTGGCCGGTCCGACCAGGTACAGGTCTTCTTCGAGGATGACCACGCTGTCGATGTCGGCCGAGGGCGCGGGGTTGTAGAGCAGCGCCAGGTCGATGCGGCCCGCGGTCACCGATTCCTGCAGGGCGCTCGACAGCGCTTCGGTGATGGCAAGGCGCGCATCGGGCAGCTGCTGGCGAAAGGCACGGGTCAGCGGCACGGCGATGCGCTTGGCGATGCTCGGCGGCAGGCCCACCGTGACCCGGCCGGCCAGCGCGCCGCGCATGCGGCCGAGGTCTTCCTTGGCGCGCTCGATCTGGTGCAGGATGCCCCTGGCGTGCGCCAGCAGCAGCGTGCCCGCATCGGTGAGCGTGACGCCGCGGCCGTTGCGCGTCAGCAGGTTCTGCCGCAGCTCCACTTCGAGCTGGCGCACCTGCCGGCTGAGCGCGGGCTGCGCCACGTCGATCACGATCGATGCGCGCGTGAAGCTCCCCAGCTCGGCCACGCGAACGAAGTACTCCAGCTGCTTGAGGTCCATGAAGCTGGAGTCTAGGGGTCCGCTCACGCGAAGCAAGCGCTTGCCGCCTCTCAGGCCCAGTAGAGCCGCATCGGGTTGTCCACGAGCAGTTGCCGCTGCAGCTGCGCGGTGCGCGCGATGCGCGGAATCATGTCGACCAGCGTGCCGTCGTCGGGCATGTGCGTCTTGAGGTTGGGATGCGGCCAGTCGGTGCCCCACAGCACACGGTCCGGGAAGGTCTCGACCAGGCGCCGCGCGAACGGCACGACGTCATCGTAGGCGGGCGGTCCGGAAACCGACAGGCGCTCGGGGCAGCTCACCTTCGACCACACGTTCGGATGCTCGCGCATCAGCCGCACGAAGCGCTCGAACTGCGGCCCGTCGACCGGCTGGCTCACGTCGGGCCGGCCCATGTGATCGGCCACCACGGTCGTTGGYAGGCGGGTGAAGAAATCCCAGAGCTCGGGCAAGTCCTGCGCCTCGAAGTACACGACCACGTGCCAGCCGAGCGGCGCGATGCGCTTGGCGATGTCCATCAGCACCTCGCGCGGCGTGAAGTCCGCGAGGCGCCTGAGGAAGTTGAAGCGCACGCCGCGGATGCCGGCCTCGTGCAGCCGGTGCAGTTCGGCATCGCTCACGTCCGGCGCGACCGAGGCCACGCCGCGCGCGCGCCCGTTCGAGTGTGCGATGGCATCGAGCAGCGCGCGGTTGTCGCTGCCGTGGCAGGTGGCCTGCACGATCACGTTGCGCTCGAAGCCCAGCAGGTCGCGCAAGGCGAAGAGCTGATCCTTCGATGCGTCGCAGGGCGTGTACTTGCGCTCGGGCGCATAGGGAAACACGGCCGCGGGGCCGAAGACGTGGCAGTGCGCGTCCACCGCGCCCGGCGGCGGCGTGAAGCGCGGCTTCGACGGGTTCGGGTGAAAGCGCAGCCAGTCCTTGTCCATGGTGCTAGCGGGCATGGCGCGCCTCCGTGGCGGCAGCGAGCGAAAGGCAGGGAACCGGTGTTTGCATGGCTCGCATCTTGCGCAGATTGCGCCCCGCGAGCGAGTGCCCAGGCGCGCTAGCAGCTAGCGCATTTCGGTATGGCTCTGCAGCTGCGCGGTGGCCAGGTACATGGCCGTGGTCCCCACCGAGGCGTGTCCGAGGTTGTTCTGCACGACCTGGATCGGCACCGGCACCTGCCCTTCCCTGCCGCGCAGCGCGTGGGATCCATGCGAGTGTCGCAGCCAGTGAGTGCTCGCTTTTTTGAGCTGCTGCGCCTCGGTGCCGCGCAGGCTGGCGGCGGCCTGGGCGACAAAGGCCTTGATCGCCTGGTACAGGCCCGAGGCCGACCAGGCGGCCGGACGGCGCAGTTCGGCATCGAAGCGCGCCAGCACATGGATGCCGCGGTTGCTCACGGCACCGACCTGCCGCTCGAAGCCGTGGCGGGCGAGTTCGTCTTCCAGCTCGGCCACCAGCGCCGGCGGCACCGGCACCCGGCGGCAGCGCCCGCCCTTGCCGGCCACCACCAGCTGCCAGCCGGTGGCCGGCGCGCCATCGGCCGTGCGGCATTCGATCTGTTCGAGGTCCTCGCACTTGGCGCTGGTGATCTCGGCCAGCCGCAGGCCGGTCGCATAGAGCCAGCGCATGCCACGCCGCAGCCGGCGCCTGGCTTCGGTGTCGGCATGCGCCTGGAGCAGCGCGTCGACATGGTCCCACTGCGCGAAGCTCAGCGCGCGGCTGGAGTCCAGCGGCTGCTGCAGGCTCGCGGGCGGCGCCAGCGTGGCAAAGGGGTTGCCCACCAGATAGTTCTGGTTCACCAGGAAAGCATGCAGGCTGCGCAGGATCGCGATGGCCTGGCGCAGCGCCGAGGGCGCGAGCGGCCCTTCCATCGGCCGCCACAGCGGCGACCAGCGCTGGTGATGGCGCGCGCCGCACCAGTGGGCGGGCGGATCGAGCAGGAAGTCGCGGTATTCGATCGCATCCTCGACGGTGAGCGACGACAGCGCCTTCCCGCGCTCGAGCACGGCCCAGAGCAGCAGGCGCTCGGCCTCCTTGCGGTAGGCGCGCTGGGTGGCCGACAGGTCGATGGTGGCGTCGCCCGCGCGCTTGGCGCTGAGCCAGGCGCCCACGGCCTCGTGGTCGTTGGTGGCCATCAGCAGGCACTGCCCGCGCGGCGCGCGGTTGCTGCCTGCGCTGCCGTCGAGCTCGGCGGGGAGCACGAACTTTTCATAAGGCACGAGCGCGGTGCCGCCCGGCACCACCGCGGCCAGCGCCAGCGGGCCGAGCTGCGCCCGGGGCGTCATCGCGTGGGCGCCGATGCGCAGCCCCAGCACCTGTTCGTTGGCGCGCAGCCAGTCGAGGATGCGCGCCGCCTTGAGTTCGCCCACGCCCGGCACATGCACCCACCAGCGCGAGCCGATGCCGTTGATGTGCTCGACCAGCGCATGGAGCGTGCGCAGGCCGGCGCGTTCCAGGCGGCTTGCCACCGAGGGATTGAGCCATGCCGACACGCTGTCCAGTGGCCGCGGGTCCTGGGCGACCAGGTTCTCGAGCCAGCGCAGCGCTTCGAGCTGGCGCTCGACCACGCGCGCCCGCCGCGAGGGCCGGGCGCCCTGCCCTGCCTTGCCCGCGGCCGGGTAGGCGGCCTCGTAGGCCTCGACCTGTTCGGACTCGGAGAAATCCTCCAGGCCGTTCGCCACGGCGAACTCGGCCAGGCTCGGGAGCGCCGGCGCCGCGGAAAAGCGGTCGGCGTCGAGCAGGATCAGCCGGGCGGTGCCTGGCTTGTGCTCGCGCCGCGCGGCCGCCGCGAATTCGTCGCGGATCCAGGCGATGGTGCGGCGCACGGTCCGCAGGTCGGTGTGTTCGCCTTCGAGCCGCAGGTAGCGGTCCCAGCTGGCCCGTTCGTCGAGCCCCTGGGCCAGCGCCCGCATGAACGCGAAATGTCCGCGGTGCAGCTTGCGCGGAATCAGGGCCTTCATGAGGCCGATGTCGGGTTCCGCTCGCCGGCCGTCGTCGACTGCCAGAACTTCCACCACGGGCGCGGCGCCGGCCCGGGATCCTCCGGCAGCTGCTGCAGCTGGCTCACCCGCGTGCGCCGGCGCTGCTCGACCTCGAGCGCATGCGCGATGCCGAAGGCCTCGCGGTCGCCGCGGCCCGCAAGGGCCCGCCAGGTCGACGCCAGGCGCGCGAGCTCGTCGTCATCGATGTGGGACAGTTGGGAGGGTGTGGGAACGGCAGGCATGTCTGTCGCACTCATGCGGCGGTCCATCTCGCCGGTAGGGCGGGATCGAACAGGGTGCTGGCGAAGGCCTGCGTGCCGTGGGGTGCGGTGGTCGTTGTCATGAATTACTTGATGATAACTGAAGTAATCATCAATACACATTTTGTGTTGCAACCAAGCATATTCACGAGCACCTTCGTCTAAGTTGTTGATTTGATTGGATTTTATCCGGGTTGCTCGGCGTCTGCCGAGCGCCACAGGAACCCGTGGGAACCCTGCAACAGCCGCTGGTCTTCGAAAACCCGCCCCTCCAAGCCCCCCTGTCCCGCAGGACCCATGGCTTGTCCCGTCGACCCATGGAGGCACTGGCCGCGTTGCCTCTAGTACGATGCGCGGCCATGGGAACAAATCACATTCGAGGTCTTTCATGAATCCCCTTCTGCGCCCCCTGGCCCTGGTCGCCTTGCTTGCCACCGGTGCCATGGCACCCGCCGCCGCGGACCCGTACAAGGACGAGAGCGGTCACGGCAAAAGACGGCACGGCGGCCGCGAGTACAAGGAAGCGTTCTGGGACGGCCGGTGCAAGGTCGAGCGCAAGTGGGAGAAGAACGGCGAATACAAGGAAAAGCGCAAGTGCAAGAACCACGCCTCGCGCGCCCCCGCGTACGAAGCGCCGGTCTATGCAGGCCCGCCGCCGGGCGTGGTCGTGCAGCCCCCTGCGATCGTGATCCAGCCGCCGGCCATTGTGGTTCGGCCCTAGGCGCGCAAGACCTGGCCAGCCCGGATCCCACGAGGCGGGCCGGGCCGTTTTTTTTGATTCCCTGCCCTGCCCCCCGGGCGGCGCCAGGACGCCGGCCCGGGTGCCGCTGCGCCTGCCAAATGCCTGGGAAGAGCGGCGCAAGCAAATCCCAACGGTTCTCACATTGGCCCTGCCGCCCTCCCCCCGGCAGGCGAATCTACAGCGTGCGGGCCTTGCGCAAGGCCTCGGCGATGCCGGCCTCGAGCGCGTCCTGGCTGGCCTCGGTGGCTGCGTCCGGCACGATCGTGATCGTGATCTCCCCGCTCTTGGCGCGCACCAGCGTGCCGATCTTCTGCCCCGCGGACAGGATGTCGAGCTTTTCCGAGCGTTCGAAACCGGGCTTGGCGTCGAGCAGCCGGGCGACGACCATGGCCGGCGCAAGGCTGTGGCCCCGCAGCCTTTCCACGCGCTTGAGCACGCCGCGGCGGTCCTTTTCCATGGCGGCATTGATCTGCTCGGYATGGCGGAAGCTGATTTCGAGCGGGCTGCGGAAGCACTCCACCACGGCCGTCGGCAACTGCGCCACCATGAGCGCCTTGCGCACCCAGGTATGGCTCACGCCGAGCGCTTCGGCCAGTTGGCGCTGCGTCGGGAACAGCTGCTCTTCGAGCGCGCGCTGGTACATCAGCCCCTGTTCGTAGTTGGAC
>NZ_JBFTPJ010000226.1:0-6921 GCF_056398445.1 Variovorax sp. 01T439_2 | reverse complement strand
CCGCGCATCGTCCCCACRCACCGAAGAGAGCATCAGCCCCACCGGCAGTTCACCCGCGCGATGGCACGGCAGGCTGAACGCGCAGCCATCGAGGAAGTTGATGGCGAAGGTATTGCGCAGCAGCAGGCCGTTGGCCTTGAAGAATTCGGCATCGGCAGCGAGCGCATCAATGGCCGGCGCGACTATCGGCACGGTGGGGCAGAGCAAGGCGTCGAAGCCTTCGAGTGCGGCTTCGACGCGGCCGATCCACTCGCGGCGGTGGTCCTGCATGAGGATGTAATCGGCGGCGCCGACCGACATACCAAGGTCCACGCGGGCCGCGACCCGCGGGTCGAAGCGCTCGCGCTGCGCGCCGATGCGCGCGCGATGCACGGCCGATGCCTCGACGGGCGAAAAGCCGCCCGGCGCATTGATTCCAGCGATCTCGGCCAATTCCGCCAGCGTGACATCGACCACGATGGCGCCCGCCGCCGACAGCGCACTCACCGCGCGGTCGAAGGCCTGCGCCACGGCCGGTTCGATGCCATCGAACATCAGCGTGCGCGGCACCGCCAGGCGCAGGCCCTGCAGCGGACGCCGGCGCACTGCGAGCGGCGTGCCGGCAATGGCGGCATCGACGACGAGGCAACCGGCCACGCTGCGCGTCATGGCGCAGACGGTGTCGAGCGAACGCGCGAGCTCGAAGGCGCCGGTGCGCGGCACCCGGGCCTGGGTGCTCTTGAAGCCGACGAGGCCGCACAGCGCGGCGGGAATGCGGATGGAGCCGCCGGTGTCGGAGCCCAGGCCTGCCACGGCAAGGCCCAGCGCCACCGACACCGCAGCGCCCGACGACGAACCGCCGGGAATGCGCGCTACCGCGGCATCCGCGGGATTGCGCGGCGTGCCGTGGTGCGGGTTGATGCCGACACCTGAAAAGGCGAACTCGGTCATGTTGGTCTTGCCGATGATCGCCGCGCCGGTGCTGCGCAGGCGGGCCACGGCCACGGCGTCTGCGGCGGCCGCGGGTTCGCCCTCGCACACGACCGAGCCGGCCATGGTGGTTTCGCCGGCGAGGTCGTAGAGGTCCTTCACCGTGACGGGCAGTCCGGCCAGCGCAGGCAGCACGACGCCGGCGCGCTGCGCCGCATCGGCATGGCGCGCCGCGGCCAGCGCTGCTTGCGCGTAGCGCTTCGTGAAGACGTGCTGCGCTGAAGGCAGCTCGGCGTCTTCGAGCGCCCGCGCCACCACGGCCTCGTGCGACACCTCGCCGCGCGCGATGCGCCCGCGCAGCGTGGCGATGTCCATGCCGGCGGCGGCCGTCACGCGACCACCTCGAGCGCCTGCACGGCGTAGCGGTGCACGATGCTGCGCTTCAGGCGCGGGTCGTGGATCTCGAGCTCCATCTCGGTGGCCGGGCGAATGCCCTCGCCTTTGCCGTTGGGAATGGCGCCGAGCGTGCCGCAGGTCATGAAGCGGCCTTCGTCGCCGCCCTCGGCCTGGTAGATGCCATCGCGCAGCGCGGCCAGAGGGCGGATCGAGGCGAAGGTGCCCTGCTGGTAGTCGATCCACCGGCCCTCCTCCAGGATGCGCGAGCGCAGCTGCAGTTCGTCCTGGTAGGGCGCCACGTCGCGCCAGCGCCAAGCGGTGGTTGCGACCGGCTTGGCGCACATCTGCTTGGACACCGCGACCGAGTAGGTCTCGACGCGGCGGTCGGTGTGGTCGGAAGCCACGGTGAGCCACCACTCGCCGGCGGCGCAGAAGAGCATCGGCTCGGCTTCGCCGGAGCTCTGCGCGCCGAGCGCCTCGATGGCGGCCGATTGCGTGAGCAGCCCGGCGCTCACGCGGTAGTACAGCGGCACGCTCGACGGCCGCGGCACGCCGATGGCTTCGAGCTCTTCGATGTGGTGGGCAATGGCGGCGGCGTCGCGGCCGGTCCAGCCGGCGATCACGAGTTGGCGCGGCGGCACCGCGAGCAGCTGCGACGAGCGCGTGCCGTCGGCCGCCACGCTTTCGCAGGCGAAGGAAAGGGTCAATGACATGAAGGGCTCCGGGAACAGGGGGTCACATGAGATAGGCCGGCAGCCACAGCGCGATGGCGGGAAACACCATCAGCACGATGATCGCGAGCATGTAGACGAACATGAAGGGCAGCACGCCCGCAAAGACGTCGGTGATGGGCCCGGGCTGCCGCCGCATGCCCTGCAGCACATAGAGCACCGTGCCGTCGGGCGGGCTGATCATGGCGATCTCGACCAGCATGGTGATCACCACGCCGAACCAGATCGGGTCGTAGCCGAGCGCCGTGACCACCGGGAACAGCAGCGGAATGGTGGTGATCACCATCGACATGCCTTCCATGAAGGTGCCCAGCGCCAGGTAGAAGCCGATGATCACCAGCATGATCACCCAGCCCGGGAACGGCAGCCCGGTCAGGAACTTCGCGAGCATCTGCGGAATGCCCAGCGACGACAGGATGTAGTTCAGGAAGTACGCGCCGAACAGGATCAGCGCGATCATCGAGGTGGTGCGCGCGGTGGCGCGCATCGACTCGGCCAGCATCTTCCACTTGAGCTTGCGGTCCACCAGCGCCAGCAGCAGGCTGCCCGCCACGCCCAGCGCGGCCGATTCGGTGGGCGTGGCCCAGCCGGCGTAGATGGTGCCCAGCACCAGCGCGATGAGCAGCGCCGTGGGCACCAGGTCCGACAGGCTCGCGATGCGGTGCTTCCAGCCGATGGCCCTGGAGGCCTCGTCGCCATGCAGCTTCAGCCTGTAGCTGTAGTACAGGATGACCGCGGTGAACAGCAGCACCACCAGGATGCTCGGCCCCACCGCCGCCAGGTACAGCGCGCCCACCGAGGTCTCGGTGATCAGCCCATAGATGATGAAGGTGATGCCCGGCGGAATCAGGTTGCCCAGCGCGCCGCCGGCGGCAAGCGAGCCCAGCACCAGCTTGGGCGGGTAGTGGCTCTTCTCGAAATACGGCAGCGCCACCGAGCCCATGGTCGCGGCGGTGGCCACGCTGGAGCCGGCCACGGCCGAGAACACGCCGCACGAGATGATGTTGGTGTGCAGCAGCCCGCCGGGGAGCCGGCCCATCCAGATGTTGAGCGCGCGGTACAGCCGCTCCGAAAGGCCCGCGCGCAGCATCACCTCCCCCATCAGCAAAAACAGCGGCACCGACACCAGCACGAAGTTGGTCGAGGGGCTCCAGATCATCTCGCCGATGAAGTTCCAGAACGGCCGGTCCGACAGGCCGAAGCCCGCCAGCAGCGAGAGCACGGCCAGCGCCGCGCCCACGTAGATGCCGCCGGCAAAGAAGCCGACGAAGGCCACCAGCACTGCGGCCAGTGCCCACCAGGGCACGCTGGCCGAGGCTGCCGCGGCCGCATGGCCCTGCACGCCGAAGAGCGACGCGCCGGCAATCAGGATGCCGATGGCGACGATGAAGACGATGGCGATCATCGGGAGGCTCCTGCTGCCGCGGCGGGCATGGCGGGTTGCTGCATGCCCTGCTGCGCTTCGGCCACGGCCTCCAGCGTCTCGGCGGCTTCATCGACGTAGGTGCGCGACATCAGCATGCGGTCCATGCCGTCGGCGTCGCCGGTGGCGAGCTGGCGCACGGCACGCGCGGCCAGCGCGACCACGGCCAGCAGCAGCAGGCCCAGGCCCGCAGCCCACAGGCCCTGCGGCAGCGCCAGCGGCGTGTGCAGCGCCGACAGATCGGTGGCGCTGAAGTCCCACGAATCCCTGGTCAGAGAGAAGGCGCCCCAGGCGAAGAAGCCCGAAGCGACCATGAGCGCGACAAGCGACGCCAGGTGCAGCCACACGCGCAGCTGCAGCGGCATCTTCTGCACCAGCACGTCGATGCGCACATGGCCGCGCTCGAACAGCGTGCCCGCCAGGCCCCAGCTCATGCCGATGGCCATCAGATAGCCGGTGACTTCGGTCGTCGCCTCGGTCGAGAAGCCCAGCAGGCGCCGGGCCGCGATGTCGAAGCAGATCAGCAGGGTGATCACGAGGTAGCACCAGCCGGCGATGGTCATCGCCTTGGCGCTCACCCATTCAAGTGCGCGGAACATCACTTGGCGGCGTACTTGATGCCGGTGATCGGCGCGATCACCTCCGTGTAGACCGCCGCGCAGCGTTCGCCGCAGCGCTTGATCCAGCCGGGCAGCACCTCGTCGGCCAGGTGCTTCTGCAGCGACGCGCCAACGCTGGCTTCGGGCTTGGCTTCGACCATGGGCTTCTTCATCAGCGTGTGCAGCTTGCAGTCGGCGGCGCGGCCGACGTTGCAGGCGATGCCGTCGTTGGTGGCTTCGACGCCCAGCTTCCACTGCGCTTCCTGCACCTCGCTCATCGTCTTCTCGAACTGCGTGCGGATGGCCGGGTCGAGCTTGTTCCACCAAGCCAGGTTCACGAAGTAGCCGGAGGTCGACCACGACAGCGGCAGCGTGTAGAGGTGCGTCGTGACCTCGGGCCACTTCACGCCATTGCCCGAACCGGCGCCGGTGATGCCGCAGTCGACCGTGCCGCGTTCCAGCGCGGTGTAGACCTCGCCGAAAGCCAGCGACACCGGCTGGCCGCCGAGCGACTTGATCAGGTCCGAGGCCGACGGGCCGTTGGTGCGCACCTTCAGGCCCTTGAGGTCGGCCAGGCTCGCCACCGGCTTGCGGCAGAACAGCATCTGGCCCGAGAACGGATAGGTCGCGACCAGCTTGATGCCCAGGCGCTGCAGTTCCTTGTTGGCCACCGGCACCATCGCATCGGCCACCTTGCGGGCCTGGGCGATGTCGGCGTTCATGCCCGCGAGGTCGACGCCGTCGAGCATCGGCACGTCGCCCGAGACAGTGGTCAACGGCGCGGCCGCAATGTCGACCTGGCCCGAGCGCACCAGGCGCAGGACTTCAGGGCCGTTCACGTTGCGCTCGGGCCAGGACGAGAGCGTGACCTCCACGCGCCCGCTGGTCGCCTTGGCGATGCCGTCGCGCAGCAGCGGCTGGTCGACCTTGGTGTACTGCGGCAGGTTGGGCGCCACCTGCGTGATGGCCTGCACGGCAAGCTTCGGGCCGGCCGGCACCTGGGCGGCGGCAGTGCCGGCCAGCAGCGCGGCGGCCACGGCGACGGATGCGAGGGAAGACAGCGGACGCTTCATCGGGAACTCCTGGGACAAGAAAAAAAGCGGGATGGGAAACGGGTGTTCATTCGTAGTACTGGATCTCGAACAGCACGCAGCCGGTGCGAGAGACAAAGGGGCCGTGCATCGCACCCGGCGGGCGGCAGGCGAAGGTGTAGGGGCCGAAGGCTTCGCCGCCCTCGCCTTCCGCGTCGCAGCCGACCACCAGCTCGCCTTCGACGATGAAGACCTCTTCGTGGAAGTCGTGCACCACGGGCCGGTCGATCAGCGCGCCGGCCGACCAGCGGGCCAGGCGAGTGCGCGAGCCGGTGCAGGCGGCGGTGTCGAGGTTGTCGGCCAGCAGCAATTCTTCGATGCGCCCCGCGGTGCAGGGCACCGGCGACCATTCGGTGCCGTCCGCATCGGGGCGGATCGCGAAGAACTCGCGATGTCTTTTTCCGGTCATGAGCTTGTGCATGGCGCGCAGTGTTGTCGCGCGCCCCTGCAGGGTCAAACGGGAAATTCTTTGGGCCGGCGATAGGATTTCGTGATGCACAGCCCTGGCGCATCGAAGCGCCCCACTGCCGGGCGCGGCGTGGCTCGGATCAGGGCGCGAGCACGTCGTCTCGGCAGGTGGCGATGAACTGGTCGCACGATATCTGCGCCATGCCGACCAGCGCCTCGGCCAGCGGCGACGCCGGTTCCAACCGCATGCTCGCGACCAGCGGCAGCGCAATGGGCACCGGGTCGACGTCCAGCACCACCAGCTTGCCGTGCAGCAGGTCCTGCTGGATCACGGCCAGCGGCAGCAGCGCCGTGCCGAAGCCCGTGCGCGCCAGGTCGATCATCGCGCCCAGCGACGAGAAGTAGCTCACGCGCAGGTTGGTGCAGCCGCTCGCGTTCTGCGCAATGTTGCGGTAGACGCTCGATTCGCGGTTGAACGAGATGATGGGCTGCGTGGCGATGTCGGCAAAGGACAGCAGCTTGCGCGACGGGAACTTGAGCGCCAGCGCGGGGCTCGTGACCCAGCGCATCGCGAGGTTGGCAATGCGCTGGTTGTCGATGAAGCCCGGCGTGATCTCTTCCGACAGGATGGCGCAGTCGAGCGTGCCGCGCAGCAGGTCGTCGCGCAGCCTGGGCGTGATGTCGGAGATCAGCTCCAATGTGGCATTGGGGTACTTCTCGGCAAAACGCGAGAACAGGTCGGGCAGCCAGGTGTGGGCCACCGTCTCGATCACGCCGATGCGCAGCATGCCCGAGAAGGCATCGGCCTGGCCCATGGCCGCGACCATGCGCGCCTGCATCTCGATCATGCGTTCGGCATACGGCATGAGCTCGGTGCCCTGGTAGGTGAGCATCACGCCGCGGTGCTCGCGGTCGAACAGGCGCACGCCGAACTGATCTTCCAGCGTGGCGATGCGGCTGGAGATGCCGGCCTGCGTGGTGTGCATCTTCTCGGCGGCCGCCTTGAAGCTGCCCAGCTTGGCGACCCAGACGAAAGCTTCGAGAAAACGCACATTCATCGGACGAGTTTATGAGGAGTTGCGCGTTGCGATGCGTGTGACATATCTCACGCTACCGAGCCGAAATCTCACCACTTCTGGGTATTTGAGGCTGGAATGTAATCCATTAGGCCTCTTTTTACGTTCTGGCGCTTCAACACCGAGACGGGAGCCCCGCATGACCACCACCGATCCACAAGCAGTCTTCGAGGCGAGCGGCCGCCTGGGCGCCATGGAGGTCCTGGGAACGCAGGTCAGTGCGGTGGTGTCGATGCTGCGCGCCATGTACGCGGCGCACCCAGAGCCGGCCAAGGTGCGGCACGGCTT
>NZ_JBFTPJ010000225.1:0-8174 GCF_056398445.1 Variovorax sp. 01T439_2 | reverse complement strand
ATTCCCAACCTCGACGTCTGGCGCCCGGGCGACACCGCCGAAACCGCCGTGGCCTGGGCCGTGGCGCTGCAGAACCGGTCGCGCCCCACTGCGCTGCTCCTGAGCCGCCAGAACATCGCCTATGCGCCCAAGGGCGACCTCGGCGACATCAGCCGCGGCGCCTACGTGCTGTCGGAGCCCGAAGCCGTCGGCCTCAAGAGCAAGAAGACCGCCGCGGTCATCATCGCGACCGGCTCCGAAGTGCAGCTGGCGCTGGCCGCGCAGAAGCTGCTGGCCGAAAAGAAGATTGCCGTGCGCGTGGTGTCGATGCCCTCGACCACCACCTTCGACCGCCAGGACGTGGCCTACAAGAAGGCCGTGCTGCCCAAGAAGCTGCCGCGCATCGCGGTGGAAATGGGCTGCACCGGCGGCTGGTGGAAGTACGGCTGCGCGGCCGTCGTGGGCATCGACAGCTACGGCGAGTCGGCACCGGCACCGGCGCTGTTCAAGCACTTCGGCTTCACGGCCGAGAACGTTGCCGCCACGGTCGAAGCCGCCCTGCGCGGCTGAGCCCGGCGAGGCGTTTTTCCTTTCTGTCCGACCACAAGTTTTTCAACCTTAGGAGCAAATCAGATGGCTATCAAACTCGGTATCAATGGCTTCGGTCGCATCGGTCGCAACGTGCTGCGCGCAGCGGTGCAGAACTTCAAGAACGACATCGAGATCGTCGCCATCAACGACCTGCTCGAGCCCGACTACCTGGCCTACATGCTCCAGTACGACTCGGTGCATGGCCGCTTCAAGGGCGAAGTCACGGTGGAAGGCAACACGCTGATCGTCAACGGCAAGAAGATCCGCCTCACGCAGGAGCGCGACCCCGCGCAGCTGAAGTGGAATGAAGTCGGCGCCGACATCGTGCTCGAATCCACCGGCCTCTTCCTCACCAAGGAAACCTGCCAGAAGCACCTCGACGCGGGCGCGAAGAAGGTGATCATGTCGGCGCCGTCGAAGGACGACACCCCCATGTTCGTCTACGGCGTGAACGACAAGAAGTACGCCGGCGAAGCCATCGTCAGCAACGCCAGCTGCACCACCAACTGCCTGGCGCCGCTGGCCAAGGTGCTGAACGACAAGTGGGGCATCAAGCGCGGCCTGATGACCACCGTGCACGCCGCCACCGCCACGCAGAAGACCGTCGAYGGCCCGWSCAACAAGGACTGGCGCGGYGGCCGCGGCATCCTGGAAAACATCATYCCSTCGAGCACCGGCGCCGCCAAGGCSGTGGGCGTGGTGATCCCCGAGCTSAACAAGAAGCTCACGGGCATGAGCTTCCGCGTGCCGACCTCCGACGTGTCGGTGGTCGACCTCACGGTGGAGCTCGAGAAGGAAGCCACCTACAAGGAAATCTGCGCCGAGATGAAGTCGCAGAGCGAAGGCGCGCTCAAGGGCGTGCTGGGCTACACCGAGGACAAGGTGGTGGCCACCGACTTCCGCGGCGACCCGCGCACCTCGATCTTCGACGCCGAAGCCGGCATTGCGCTGGACGGCACCTTCGTGAAGCTCGTGAGCTGGTACGACAACGAATGGGGCTACTCGAACAAGTGCCTGGAGATGGTGAAGGTCGTGGCGAAGTAAAAGGCTTCGCGGCTCCGACAACAAAAACGCGCCCGAGGGCGCGTTTTTTCATGGGCGAGCACCGGGCGTTTCAGCGCAGCTTCTCGTTCCTGCGGATCTCGCTGCTGAGCTGCGACGTCAGCCGCGTGGCGGCGCGGCGGGCGGCGAGCCCGTAGTCGCCATTGAACTCGCCGAACTCCGCCGTGCCGTTGCCGACCGCGCGCACCCGCGTGAGTTCGGCGCCGGCGGCATCGCTCACCACGCAGCTCACCTCGGCGGTGAACGAGGTGGGCGGCCAGGTGATCCACGAGGACGAGCTCGAATCGGTCCTGATCTGCGGCGTGAACACCAGCGACACGCCCGCCGCCTCGTTGGCCTTGGCATCGCCGGCGCTGCGCAGCACGACCACGTCGCGGTAGACCGCGCGCAGCGCATCGCGGATCGACTTCTCGAGGTCGCGGTACGGGTAGTAGCTCACGCGGTCGCCGCTGCCGCCGGCGGTGGTCACCTGCTGGTCGCGCTGGGCGTCGGTCATCACGTAGGCCACCTTCTTGGGGAGGAGGCGCGCCTGCGACCGCGGCGGCGCGGTTTCCGTGATCATCGTGATCGGGTGGGCGCAGGAGGCCAGCAAGGCCGTGAGGACCGCAGCGGCAAACAGGCGAGCGGCCGAAGAAGAAAAAAGAAAAGGCATGGTGCGGCTTTCTCCGGCAATGGCTGTGGCTAGGGTGCAATCGCCGCGATGAACTGCGGATCGGCATACACCTGCCGCAGCAGCGCGCGCACCAGCCGCGGATAGGCCGCCTGTCCGGCGGGCACGGCCACGATGTTGGCGTAGCTCGAGTCGAAGGCGAGCTCGCCGCGGTAGGTCTTGCGCAGCCTCTGCGCGGACGCGCGCGTCACGACCACCTCCACCTCCATGCGGCCGCTGCCGTTGATCACGCCAAGGTCGAGTTCGTTGACGAGAATCCGCGCCGCGATGCGGGTCGGGGCCTTGGGGTCGTAGGCCGATATTTCTCCCAGGTCGCGCGTCAGCGCGTCTTCCAGGTACTGCGCGAAGCTGCCGCTGGGCGAAAGCAGTTTCGCGCGGCGCAGGCGCAGGGTGTTGACGCTGTCGTTCGGGTCGGCCGGCTGCACCTTGGCGACCGCCACCATGCCGGGGCGCGTGGCTTCGAGCCGGTCGAGCGCCTCGTAGTCGGCCGCATAGGGTGGCGCGGCGAGCTGCGCGCAGCCAGACGCCAGCACCAGCGCGGCCGATGCGAAGAGCCTTGCGGTGAAAGCGTGCAGGCGCATACCCCGCGGTCTGAAGAAGATCGCCATGCCTCGTGTCCCTCCTCGGGATGCCTGATCCCGGCGCGAGGGTAGCAGGCATTGCGCCGCGCGCGAAGGCCGATTTTCAGACCGGCTCGAGCACGTGGATCAGCTTGCTCTGGACCAGCTCCTTCGTCTTCGCGCCGTGGGCCGCCATGTGCGGTGCCACCGCATGGGCCTGCAGGTGGGCCAGCGTTTCCCATTTCTCGATCACCACGAAGGTGTCGGGCCCGAAGCTGGCCTTCGATGCCGGCACGCCCGCCGCGTCGACCGTGGCGCCGTATTCGATGCAGCCCTCCTCGGCCAGCACGGCCGCGCGGTTGGCGGCAAAGGCTTCGAGCAGGCTGGCGCGCTGGCCCGGCTTGGCGGTGATGACGGCGACGACGTGGATCATGGAAAAAAGCTCCGTAGTTGCATGTGTGTGGAATGGGACCGCCGAATCTAAAAGACCGGCCGCTCGGCCAGCGGTCCCGCGCGCGACCCTATCATCGCCCGCATGTTCTTTCCCCTGCCCCGCACGGCCACCGCGCCGTTCTGTCCCTCCGAAGTCAAGGGCAGCGTGGCGGTCCCGCAGGACCTGCCCTTCGGCAAGAAGCTGCTGCGCTACGCGGGGCCGGGCCTGCTGGTTTCGGTGGGCTACATGGACCCGGGCAACTGGGCGACCGACATCGAGGCCGGCTCGCGCTTCGGCTACGGCCTGCTCTTCGTGGTGCTGCTCGCGAGCCTCGCGGCCATGCTGCTGCAGACGCTGTGCGTGCGGCTCGGCCTGGTGGCGCAGAAAGACCTGGCGCGCGCCTGCCGCGAGCACTATTCGCCGCGCGTGAGCCGCTTCCTGTGGCTGGGCGCGGAGCTGGCCATCGTGGCCTGCGACCTGGCCGAGGTGCTGGGCAGCGCGCTCGCATTGCACCTGCTGTTCGGTGTGTCGATCCCGGTCGGCATCGGCATCACGGCGTTCGACACGCTGCTCGTGCTGGGGCTGCAGGGCGCGGGCTTCCGGCGCGTCGAGGCGATCGTGCTCGGGCTGGTGGGCACCATCGCGGGCTGCTTCGTGGTGGAGCTTGCGATGTCGCAGCCCAACTGGTTCGGCGTGGCAATGGGCTTTGCGCCCAGCTTCGAGCGGCTGCAGCAGCCGGGCGCGCTGTACCTTGCGATCGGCGTGGTGGGCGCCACCGTGATGCCGCACAACCTGTACCTGCATTCGTCCATCGTGCAGACCCGGCTGGTGGCCGACAGCGATGCGGCGCGGCGCGAGGCGGTGCGCTTCTGCACCTTCGACGCGGTGTTCTCGCTTTCGCTCGCGCTCCTGGTCAACGCGGCCATCATGGTGCTGGCGGCCAGCGCCTTCCACAGCACCGGCCATGTGGAAGTGACCGAGATCGACGACGCCTACCGGCTCATCGAGCCCATCGTGGGCAGCGCGTTCGCTGCCACGCTGTTCGGCATTGCGCTGCTGGCCTCGGGCCAGAGCTCGACCTTCACCGGCACCATTGCGGGCCAGATCATCATGGAAGGTTTTCTCGACCTGAAGATCCCGTGCTGGCAGCGCCGCCTGATCACGCGGGGGCTGGCGCTCGGGCCGGCGTTCCTGGGGGTCTGGTGGTTCGGCGATGGCGGCGTGGGCAAGATGCTGGTGCTGAGCCAGGTGGTGCTGAGTTTCCAGCTGCCCTTCGCGATGTGGCCGCTGATCCGCTTCACGAGCAGCCGCGCGCTGATGGGCGGCTTTGCCAACGGCACGCTGGTCAAGCTGCTGGCCTGGGGGCTGTTCGGCGTGATCAGCGCGGCCAACGTGTGGCTGGTGGCGTCGGCGGTGCTCGGCGGCCTTTGATTCGGCGGAGAAGAAAAAGCCTCAGCGCTCGGCCGCGTCTTTCCACAGGTGCACCAGCGACGCGGGCGCCTCGTTCTCGGGCACCTCGAAGCTGACCGAAGAACCTGAATGGGACGTGGCGCTTTCCACCACCACTTCCACGCGGTAGAAGCGCTGATCGCCGCCCGGCGAACCGGGGCCTGCGCGCGGCACCGCGTGCGGCGCCGCGCTTTGCAGCGCCTCGCCGATCTGCTGGCGCAGTTCCTCGCTGCAGTTGCCCAACTGGTAGCTGCGCGGGCGCGACAGGCCCGGCACGTAGGCCACGCCGCCCTCGCGCGTCACGCGCACGACGGAGGCCTGGTCCAGGGGCGGAAGCTGAATCATGATGGTGTGACTCCCACGGTGTTCCATGCAGCGCCGACCGCCTGGTGCGCCGCGCTGCCGGCGCCGAAGCGCCTGGCCGCATTTTCCACGCTGAGCTGCGCGAAGGCCAGGAAATCGGCGTCCTGGCGCAGCCGCCGGTCGCATACCGTGTCGTACCAGACGCGCCCGGCCGTCTCCCATGCCGGACCCTGGATGGCCGTGGCAGCGAGATGGAAGGCGCGGTTCGGAATGCCGGAATTGATGTGCACGCCGCCATTGTCCTGCCGCGTGTCGACAAAGTCCTTCATGTGGGCAGGCTGCGGGTCCTTGCCGAGCACCGGGTCGTCGTAGGCCGTGCCGGGCTCGGCCATCGAGCGCAGCGCGCGCGCCTTGACCTTGCCGGTGAAGAGCCCCGCGCCCACCAGCCAGTCGGCCTGCTGCGCCGTCTGCTTGAGCAGGTGCTGCTTGACCAGCGCGCCGAACACGTCGCAGATCGATTCGTTGAGCGCGCCCGGCTGTCCCTGGTAGACCAGGCCCGACTCGTGGTCGATCACGCCGTGCGTGAGCTCGTGGCCGATGATGTCCACCGCGATGGTGAAGCGGTTCATGACCTCGCCGTCGCCGTCGCCGAACACCATCTGCTGGCCRTTCCAGAAAGCGTTGTCGTAGTCGTTGCCATAGTGCACGCTGCCCGTGAGCGGCATGCCCGCGCCGTCGATGGAATCGCGCTCGAAGATGTCGTGGTACAGGCGGTAGGTGGCGCCCAGGTAGTCGTAGGCCTCGTCGGCGGCGATGTCGCCGGTGGCGGCCTGTCCTTCGGCACGCACCAGCCGCCCCGGCAGGACCATGGTGTGCTCTGCGTCGTGGATGGCGCGCGCGGGCGAGCCGCGCCGCACATAGCTGGGCGCGGGGCCCGACGACACGCCCTGCCCGGCCACCGCCTCGCGCAGGCCGCGGTGCTGCAGGTCGATCATCAGCGTCTGCGCCGCCTTCGCGCTGGCATGCGCACCGGCATGTTGCGCCAGCCGGTCCAGCAGGTACGGCGGTACGAAGCTGGGCGGCAAAAGGCCAGGCGAGCGAAGCGGCATGGGCGACTCTCCTTTGCAGTTGAGGGCAACAAAAAAGACGGTATCAGAAAGCCGTAAAACCTGGATCACACCGTTACTTCTGGTCATGCGGTGGCCGCGTTCCAGGCCATACGATCGGAGCCTTCCGATCCACTTGCCGCCCCTGCCATGTTCATCGTCACGCTCACCTACATCCGTCCGCTTGAAGAGCTCGATGTGTTGATGGATGGGCACATGGCGTGGCTGCGAAAGCACTACCAAAGTGGTCTGTTCCTGGCCTCGGGCCGGCAGGTGCCGCGCAAGGGCGGCGTGATCTTCGCGCGCTCGGGCGACCGGGCAGAGCTCGAGGCCGTGCTCGCACGCGACCCCTTCGTGCAGAACGGCGTGGCCAGCACGCACGTGATCGAGTTCGTGCCGAGCATGACCGCGCCCGCGACCGAGATCCTCAAGGCGCTCTGAGGCCGCTTGCCCGCGCGGCTCAGGTCGCCGGCTTTTCCTCGCGCCCGCCGGGGTGCCGCGCAAAGCGCGCCGCATCGCGGCCATGCACCGGCGCCGGATCGCTCCAGGGCCAGCCGCCGAACTGCGTGCGGCGGTAGTCGGCCAGCGTCTGGCTGATCTCGGCCTGCGTCCCTTGAAGAAGTACAGCATGCGCCGCGTGCCTTCGCCCGCGGCGGGCGGCAGCGTCCATTGCGCGCCGGGCGTCATCTTGAGCGTCCAGATCGCGACGTCGGCATCGGCCTGCGCGGCCCATGAATCGGGCGGCGGCGGCAGCGGGCGGATCGGCTCTCCGTTGCCCGCGGCCGTGCCGCCGAACCGGCCCGCGACCACCGCGATCTCGGTTCGGCCGCCCGCCGCGTCGTCGGACGCAATGCGCGGGATGGCTTCCGACCAGAACATCGTGAAGTGCGGCTCGGCCATCTTGCTTCTGGCCGGCAGGTTGAGCCAGATCTGGAACAGCTCCAGCGGATTGGGCGCGTTGGCGTCGAGCAGCGGAAACATCTCAGAATGCACGATGCCCTTGCCGGCCGTGAGCCACTGCACGTCGCCGCCGCCGAAGCGCGCGGTGGCGCCCAGCGAATCGGAATGGTCGACCAGCCCCTTGCGCACGATGGTCACCGTCTCGAAGCCGCGGTGCGGGTGCGAGGGAAAGCCCGGCACCGTGTCGCCGTGGTACATGCTCCAGCCGTCCTTGCGGCTGAAGTCCTGGCCGATCTGGCGGCCCGCGAGCGGCGCCTCGGGCCCCATCTGCGCGTTGGCCTTCGGATAGGCGTCGTCGTGATAGACGCAGAACAGGAACGGGTCAATCGTCTGCCACGGGAAGCCGAGCGGGCTCACCTGCAGCACGGGGCTGCGGCCGTCCTCGATAGGGCTGCTGCTGTCGTTGTTGCTGGACACCTCGGTATTCCTTTCGGTTGGGCGTGCCGCGGCCGGATGCGCGGCAACGCTGCTGTCCGGAATATCGGGGCGCACCCGCTTCAGGGAAGGGGCCCTCCGCGCAACAGTGAGGAGCGCATATGGAACGATGGGCATCGTTCTGCGTGCTTGGCGGCGCGCCCTCAGGCGTTCTGGTGGGTCACTTCGGCGTTCGGGTCCATGTACATCAGCTCCCACAGGTGGCCGTCGAGGTCCTGGAAGCCGTGGCCGTACATGAAGCCGTAGTCCTGCGGCTCGCGCGGCACCGTGCCGCCCGCGGCCACCGCCTTGGCCACCATCTCGTCGACCTCGGCGCGGCTTTCGCACGACAGGCACAGAAGCACCTCGGTGCTCTTGCTGGTGTCGGCGAGGCTCTTGCTCGTGAAGGTCTTGAAGAAGTCTTCCACCAGCAGCATCGCGTGGATGCTGCCTTCCTGGATCACCATGCAGGCGGCGTTGGCGTCCGTGAACTTCTCGTTGAAGGTGTAGCCCAGCGCGGCAAAGAATGCCTTGGACTTCTGGAGGTTCTTGACGGCGAGGTTCACGAAGATCTGCTTGTTGGCCATGGTTGTCTTTCCTGTATCGATGAAGAATGGATCGGAGCTTTGCCGGTGTTTTGTGTACAC
>NZ_JBFTPJ010000224.1:0-6951 GCF_056398445.1 Variovorax sp. 01T439_2 | reverse complement strand
CAGGAACGTGCGCACGTTCTCGTCGCCCGCGAAGCGCCTGATCTCGTCGCGGGCCCCCTGCGTGGCCGCGCGGAACGGTGCCGGGTCGGGGCGCGTGACCTTCACGCCGGCGGCAGCCATCTTTGCGATCAGCTCCTCCTCTTCGGCAATGATCTTCTTGCGCATGCCGTCGCCCGCCGCCTTGCTCTCTTCACGCACGATCGCCTGCTCGGCCGGCGTGAGCTTCGCCCAGGTCGCGGTGCTCATGAGGTGGAGCGTGTTGTAGTACACATGGCGGGTCAGGGCGAGGTGCTTTTGCGCTTCGTACAGCTTGTTGTAGTAGATGACGTTGAGCGGGTTCTCCTGGCCGTCGACCAGACCCTGCGCCAGCGCCTGGGGAAGCTCCTTGAAGCCGACCTTGCTGACCTCGGCGCCCAGCGCCTGCATGGTGGCCTCGAGTTCGGCGACGGGCGGAACGCGCACCCTGAGGCCCCGCACGTCTTCGGGCACGTTGATCGGGCGCTGGTTGTTGGTGATGTTGCGGAATCCCCATTCCCAGTTGGACAGGATGACGAAGCCCTGCTTCTCGGCCAGCGGCGCGAGCCAGTTCATTGCGGGGCCATCGAGCACGCGGTGGGCATGCGCATAGCTGTCGAAGAGATACGGCATGACGACGACGGAGAACGTCTTCTCGTACTTGATGAGGTAGTTCATCGAGGTCACGTCCATGTCGACCGCGCCCAGCCGGACCTTCTGCAGCAGTTCGTTCTCGCTGCCGAGCTGGGACGCGGGAAAGATCTCCGTGCGGATCTGCCCGTGGGTGCGCTCCTCGACCCGCTTGGCGAACTGGAGCGCCGCCAGATGAGCCGGGTGCGTGGTGGTGGCGGCGTGCACCAGCGACAGCACCACGGGATCGGCATGCGCCGCCGGCGGCAAGGCAGCGAAGCCCCACGTCGCGGCGAAGATCAGGAGTGCTTCTTTCATGCTTCGGCCCCGTGCTCTCCGCCCTTGCTGCGTTCGCTCTGCGCCATGGTGCCCGAGCGCAGCAAGTCGCCGGCCTCGGTGGCCATCACGGCCTCGCTGAAGTAGTAGCCCTGCGCCATGGTGGCGGCGCCGGTCGATTGAAGGAACGCGCGCTGCGTCTCGGTCTCCAGTCCCTCCACGATGATGCCGATGCGCGCCTCGCGCGCGAGATTCATGATGGCGCGAACCGTGGCCGCGCTGTCCGGATCGTCGATCGCCCGCTGGAGCATCGACTGCGCGATCTTCAGGTGGTTCACGCGGTAGGTGCGCAGGTATTCGAACGACGAGTATTCGGTGCCGAAGTCGTCGATCGCAATGCGCACGCCGAGCGCCCTCAGCCTGGGCAGCACGTCGTTGTGGGTCCATGTCATCTGGGCCAGCGTCGACTCCGTCACGTCGAATTCCAGCACGGACGGATCGAGCTGCCATTTCGCGAGGCTCTCGGTCACGTCGCGGATCAGCTCGCTGCCCTGCCGGAGTTGTCCGAGCGACAGGTTGATGGCCACCACCGGCGGCGCCACGCCCTGTTCGCGCCACACGCTCAGCTGCCTGCAGGCCTGGTCCAGCACCCAGCGGCCGAGCGCGACGATGGCGCCGGTGCGCTCGGCAATCGGCACGAACGCGGTCGCCTCGAGCAGGCCGCGCCTGGGGTGGTTCCAGCGCAGCAGCGCCTCCACGCCCACGATCTTTCCGGAGGACAGCTCGACCTGCGGCTGGTAATAAAGCTCCAGCTGTTCGCGCTCGATGGCCTGCTTCAGGTCTTCGCCGAGCGCCACGCGGTCGCGCACTTCGAAGTCGAGTTCCTCGGAGTGGAAGTGGTACTGGTTGCGCCCCTGCTCCTTCGAGCGGTAGAGCGCCAGGTCGGCCTGCGCAAGCATTTCCTCCGGGCTCTCGCTGCCCGGGGTGTAGGGGCAGATGCCGATGCTGGCCGAGGCATGCACCTGGTTGCCGTCGATCATGTACGGGCGCGCGAGCTCCTGCTGGATCTTCGCGGCCAGGGCGCCCGCGGCGGCCGCGTCGGCCATTTCGCTTTGCAGCACGGCAAACTCGTCGCCGCCCAGGCGCGCCACCACGTCGGTCTCGCGCGTGCAGTTCTTCAGGCGCAGCGCCACCTCGCGCAGCAGCAGGTCGCCGCCCGGATGGCCGAACATGTCGTTGACCGGCTTGAAGTGATCCAGGTCGAGGCAATGGAGCGCAAACGGCACGGAGCCGCGCCGTGCCGCCGCGTGGGCCTGGTGCAGGCGCTCGACGAGGGTGGCGCGGTTGGCCAGGCCCGTGAGCCCGTCGGTGCGCGCCAGCTTTGCCAGTTGCTCCTCCGCCGCCTTGCGCTCGGTGACGTCGATGACGATGCCCTCGACCTCGATGAGCCGGCCGTCCTTGTCGCGCACCGGAACATAGCGGTTCTCGACCCAGCGCCGCGCGCCGTCGCCGGTGCACAGGCGGTATTCGATGGAGGCGCCTTCGGCGTCCTTCTCGAGCACGCGCGCCATCGCGGCGGCCACGCCGGGCTGGTCGGCCGGGTCGATCAGCACGTCCGCCCAGTCCGGGTTGGCCAGGAGGGCCGCCGGTTCGTGGCCGAACTTGGTGATGTTGTGCGAGATGTAGATCAGCGGGAACGCCGGCTCGCCGCGCAGCCGGTAGAGGATGGTCGGGCTGTTCTGCACGATGATGTTGGCGTCCGACAGCTCGCGCGTGCGTTCCTCCACGGCCTGCTCGAGCTGGTTCATCTTGAAGGCGGCGTCTTGCGTCATCTGCCACTTCATGGTGAGCGCACTGGCCAGCTGGCGCACCTCGATCGGATCGAAGGGCTTCTTGAGCACCAGCAGGCGGTCGCGCGCGTCCAGCCGGTCGAACACCTCGACCCACGACTGGTCCGCATAGGCCGTGCAGATCACGATCTGCAGGCGCGGGTCTTCGAGCCACAGCTGCTCGATGGTCTCGACGCCGTCCCACCCCGGGGGCATGCGCATGTCGATGAACGCCATGGCGTAGGGCGCCTCGGCTGCCAAGGCCTCGCGCAGCTTGGCGAGCGCCTCCTGCCCCTGGTAGGCGCTGTCCAGCACGAAGTCCACGTCGCTTTTCCTGGCCGAGGTTCCGAACAGCGCGGACTCCAGGTCGTCCAGGTTCGCGTCCGCGGCCGCCGGAAGAAGAATCTTGCGGAAGTCCTCGTGAATGGCCGGCGTGTCGTCAGCCAGCAGGATGCGGCGGTTCTGCGGTTTGCTCATGGCGTCTCTGCGGCCTTTCTGATCGGAAGTTCGAGCGTGAAGGTGGCGCCGGTGCCGGGTCCGTCGCTGTGCACTGCCAGCGTGCCGCCCATCTCGCGCGCCGCGATGGCTGCGCTGTGCAGGCCGAAGCCGTGGCCGTCCTTCCTGGTGGTGAACCCGTGCATGAACACGCGCGTGAGGTTGTCGGGAGCGATGCCGACGCCCGTGTCCGCCACGCGG
This sequence comes from Variovorax sp. 01T439_2, assembly GCF_056398445.1. Lineage (NCBI taxonomy): Bacteria > Pseudomonadati > Pseudomonadota > Betaproteobacteria > Burkholderiales > Comamonadaceae > Variovorax > Variovorax sp. 01T439_2. The sequence continues at coordinate 3,505 of NZ_JBFTPJ010000224.1, read as the reverse complement.
ATGCGCAGCACCTCGTCGCCGACGATCTCCGCATCGAGCATGAGCTTGGCGCGGTCGTCCGCCACCGCTTCCATCGCCTGCCGTGCATTGCGCACCAGGTTCATCAGCACCTGCAGCAGGCGGCCCCGGTCCAGCGGCAGTTCGGGAAGGCGGGCGAGGCCGCTCCCGATCACCACCTGGTAGCGCGCCGCGCCCGACGCGTTCATGCGCAGCGCGTCCTCGACGAGCTCGTGGATGCGTATCGGCTCGATCAGGCTGGAGGCGCGGGCATGGGCCTGCTGCGCGGCGATGATTTCCTTGATGTGGTCGACGCTCTTGCCCAGCGCCACCAGCTCGTCGACGACGGTGCGCTGCTCCGCCACCAGGAGCGGCGCCAGCTGCATCAGGTAGCCCGGGAGCAGCTTGCCCTTGGGGTCGGAGGCGAGGAACGCGCCCAGCCCATCCGCATGCGCGTTCATCAATTGCACCGCACGCGCGAGTCCTTCCACCTTGGACGCGCGGACCCTGGAAAGAATCAGCCCGGCCGACACGTTGACGCTGTTGAGCACGTTGCCCACGTTGTGCAGCACGTTGGTGGCGATCTCGGCCATGCCGGCCGAACGCGCCGCGGCCACCAGGTCGGCCTGCGTCTTGCGCAGCACCCGGTTGACCTCTTCGTTCTCGCGCAGCGCCGCTTCCAGTTCCGCGGTGCGGCTGAGCACCTGCTCCTCCAGCATGATGGTGGTCTGGAAGAGGTTGAAGTCGGAGCCCTGCGCATTGGCGCTGCGCTCGGCCCGGTCCATCAGGGCCTGGACGATCTTGTTGAGCCGTGCGATCTCGTCCTTGGAGGAAAGCGCTTGCGCACCGGGGCGCGGCAGTGTTGCAGACTCAAGCATGGCTGGCCCCCTCGCCGTTAGTGCCGAATGCAATGCCGACCAGCGTCTGGTTGACGTGCACGCCGCGGAACTGCTCCCCGTAGGTGTGGAAGCCGACCGTGTTGTTCTGCTGCAGGAGTTCGCCGATGCGGTCCTTCGCGCTGCTCTGCGCGATTTCGAGCTTGCGCAGGATGCAGTCGTAGCCCAGCACCAGCTGCGGTGGGCCGATCTCGGCGCGTATGCCGGCAAAGGCCTGCTCCAGGTTCTGCAGCAGGTCCACGCCCTTGGCCACGCGCAGCACCAGCCCGTTCTCGATCGCGCAGAAGAACGTGAGGCTGCCGTCGGCGTTGGCCTTCTGGATCGAGCGCACATAGGTGGTACCGCCGATCGTCAGCACCACCGGCCAGGCCGCGAAACGCGAGGGATCCAGGTCGGAGGCGTCGATGCCGAGCATCCTCGCGTACTCCTGGCTCGCCGGCAGGCCATTGATTTCCTTGACGGTGCGCGAAGCGGCGTCGGCCTCTGTCACGACCAGCCTGTCGTCGGTGGCGACGACGTGCTGCGTCTTGAAGATGCGAAACGGCATGCGCGAGGCCACCAGCACCAGCACCGCGCAGTCGGCGCCGAACCGGCCGTCCCAGTAGACCTGGGTCCGGTCGAACTTCATGCCGTCGCCGGCCGAACCGCCGAGCAGCGGAAGCCGGCCCAGCGCGGTCTGGAAGGCGCGCGTGACGGGTTCTTCGCGCAGCGACAGGCCGTCGATCAGCAGCAGCGCGAAGCTGTGGTCCGCATCGCCGGGCGAGCCCTCGGCCAGCAGCTTGTGCAGCAGCGCCTGGGCGAAATCCTGGCCGGCCTCCACCTTGAACTGCTGCAACTGCTCGACCTGGCCCGCCGCCACCCTGAAGTGGCTGGCCGGAAAGCTCGCACCCGCCAGGCTGTGGTCGCGCAATCCCGCGGGGCCGATCTCCCCGGCGGTGGTGCAGCCGACCACTGGCACGTCGCCGAACAGGCGCTTCATCTCGCCGGCCAGCGCTTCGAGGTCGTAGTCGCTGGAGCAGTAGAAGATCGCCAGCGCCGTGTCTGGCTGCGCCACCATGGCGTGGAATTCCTGCGCGGCCTTGCGGGGGTCCGCCGCGCAGGAGTGGGCCTTGCGTATGCAGTCCGTGTCCGCCATGTTGCGACTCCTTGTGTGAGGGTGCATTAGACGCATGATTCATCGCCATGGCGGACTCATTCCATGCGGGACATCCCTGCCGCGGACCACGAACTTTCGCAGTCCCGGCGATCGCCTACATGAAAAGTTCTAACGCAAGGCGCCAACTGCGCGGCGTACGCCGATCGAGTTACTGGCTTCGTGTTTCGCGACGGCCGCTCACAGGCAATTCCATGCCTTCAACGCCTGCTGCAGTTGCGCGCCCGCTTGTGCGAGTGTGGCATCGTTGCGGACCTCGATGGCCGCGATGCCCAGCGGCAGTTGGAAGTCGAACGCCCGCCGGACGCGCGCATCGACCATCTGCGGCGTTTCCCGCTCGCGCGCGAGCAGCCGGCGGCGCAGCGTCTGGGCGTCGGCCGTGATGTGGGCGACGACCAGTTCGGGAAAGAGCCGCACGGCCCGGGGCAGGTAGGCGCGCGAGCCGTTCACGATCACGGTCCTGCCGTCGCAGCGCGCGGCGAGTTCCGCGCGCGCGATGCCGTAGTGCAGGGCATTGGCTTCCCAGTGCATCGCGAACGCGCCGGCCTCGCGCAGGCGCATGAAGGCGGCCACGTCGACACTGTCGTGCTGCTCGCCGCCCGGCTGCACCGCGCGCGTGATGGTGCGGCGCGCGAAGTGCACGCGGGCGTCCTGCGGCAGCTGCTGCCTCAGCCAGTCGATGACGCTGTCCTTGCCGGCGCCCGAGGGGCCGACGACGTAGACCAGGCGGCCGGTCTGCGCGGCGTTCATTGGGTAACCTCCGTGCTGCGCACTGCGGTGCGAGCCCCCTTCGGAACGGCCGGGCAGGGGCTCATGCGCCGAGCGCCATCTGTTCGATGCACACGAAGTCCGCGCGCGGCTCGGGCTCCGCGAACAGGCTGATCGCATCGAAGCGTTGCGCGGGCAGCGCGCCGAAGTGCCGTTGCGCCGCGTCGTGCAATGCCTGCACTTCGGCCTCGTCGGCCTCGCGCAGCGAGCCGGTCAGCGAGAGGTGGAAGCGGAAACGGTCGAGCACAAACGGATAGCCCCAGCGCTGCAGCAGCGCATCTTCCTCGGGCGTGAGCCCGCTCGCGCGGCGGCGCTGCAATTCGGCCGGCGGCTGCGGCGCGGCGAAGGCATGCAGCCCGGTCACGCAGGCGCTGGCCATGGCATTCAGCGCGCGGCTGGGCACCACGGGCACGAGCGCGAGGAAGTTGTCGAGCCGCACCACCTGCAGCGCCGGCATGTCGAAGGGTTCCCAGGCCTTGCAGATGTGGCGGATGCCGGTGCGCAGCGACGCCGCGTCCAGGTGCGAGGGCAGGGCGAAGGGCGCCTTCAGCGTGCCATGCCAGCCATAGCGCCGCGGCGCGGCCGTCAGTGCCTGCAGCCGCGCGGGCGGCATGCCGTCGATGGCGGGTTGCGGCAGCGGCTGCCCGCTTGCCGCGCAGCGTCCGAGCCAGTGGCTGCCGGTGTCCCACCA
>NZ_JBFTPJ010000223.1:0-7006 GCF_056398445.1 Variovorax sp. 01T439_2 | reverse complement strand
CTTCCCCTCCACCGTCTGCGCAGCCTCCATGGCCCGCATGATGCCGCCTGCCTTCGCGCGGGCGGAGGGGTCATTGGTTGCACGAATGATTACCACCATTACCACCGCGGCCACCTGAGCACGCGCAGGTGGCCGTTTCGGCAGCCACCTGGTGTATCGCTCTTCTTCCCCGAATGAATGAAACCCAGCTCTGGCAGCTGGGTTTCTTGTTTTTCATCCGGAGATGTCCATGTACCGCGATCCAGTCCAGTCCCTCGAACCCCTGCCCAGCCGCCCCGCGGCCATCCGTGCGCTGCGCGTGGGGATGATCGGCATCGGCACCGTCGGCTCGGGCACATTCCGGGTGCTGGCGCGCAACCAGGCCGAGATCGCGGGCCGGGCGGGCCGGCCCGTCGAGCTGGTGATGGTGGCCGCGCGCAACCTGGTGCGCGCCGCCACCATCGTGGGCGCGGATGTTCCGCTCACGGACGACCCGCTGCGCGTGGCCACCCATCCCGATGTCGACGTGGTGGTGGAAGTGGCCGGCGGCACCGGCCCGGCGCGCGAATGGGTGCTGGCCGCCATCGCGCACGGCAAGCACGTGGTCACGGCCAACAAGGCCTTGCTGGCGGTGCATGGCGCCGAAATCTTTGCCGCGGCCCGGCGGCATGGGGTGGCCGTGGCCTACGAGGGCGCAGTGGCGGTGAGCATTCCCATTGTCAAGGCGCTGCGCGAGGGCCTCGCGGCCAACCGCATCGAGTGGGTGGCGGGCATCATCAACGGCACCACCAACTTCATCCTGAGCAAGATGAGGGATGAAGGCCTGGACTTCGCAGCCGCGCTCGCGCAGGCCCAGGCGCTCGGCTATGCGGAGGCCGATCCGGCCTTCGACATCGAAGGCATCGACGCCGCGCACAAGCTCACGCTGCTGGCCGCCAATGCCTTCGGCACCACCGTGCGGCTTGCCGATGTGCAGGTGCAAGGCATCACGGCACTCGAGCGGGTGGACGTGGCCTCTGCCGAGCAGCTGGGCTACCGCATCAAGCTGCTGGGCGTGGCGCGGCGCCGGGAGGAGGGCGTGGAGCTGCGCGTGCAGCCCGCGCTGGTGCCCGCATCGCACCTGATGGCGCATGTGAACGGGTCGATGAACGCCGTGATGGTCAAGGGCGATGCGTCCGGCGTGACGATGTACTACGGCGCCGGCGCGGGCTCCGAACAGACCGCATCGGCGGTGATTGCCGACCTGGTCGATGTGGCGCGGCTGGACGGCACCCATGCCGCGCAGCGCGTGCCGCACCTGGGCTTCCATGCGCATGCGATGAGCGCGTTGCCGGCATTGCCCCGCGCCGAGGCATGCTGCGCGCACTACCTGCGCATCCCCGTGCATGCCGCCGGCCAGATCGAGGCGGTATCGGGCTGGCTGGCGGGGCAGCAGGTGCCGGTGCAGCAGGTGGCGCTGGCGGCTGCGCAGCCCGGCATGGGCGCGCAGCTGCTGGTGCTCACGCAGCCGGTGCGGCAGGGCACGATGGACCTGGCGCTGCATGCGCTTCAGGCGCATCCCTCGGTCGCAGGAAAGGTCACGGCGCTGTGCGTGGAGGCGCTGGCCTGAGACAGAATGCGCCACGGCATGCATTGGCAGGCCGATGGAACGGAGTGGGTGCAATGGATTTCGCCTGGCATGGTGGCCTTCTTCGATGGGTGCGGCGCGAACTGCGCATGGAGCGCTGGTTCCTGGGAATGGCGCTAGCGCTGGCCGCACCCGCATTCGCCCAGGCCGCGGAGCCGGCGGAAGGCGCCGCTTCATCCTGCGAAGCGGAAGAGGCCGCGCTGGAGCACGACATGGACCTGGCCCGCTCCAGGGGCCAGATGCTGCGCCGCCGGCAGCTCGCCGAGAACCTGGACGCGCTGCGGGCGCGCTGCCGGACATCGGAGCCGCCGCAAAGCCGCGCGGCGCGCATCGACAAGCTGGAGCACGACATCCGCGCGCTGCGGACCGAGCTCGAACATGCCGAGGCGCAGCTGCGCGAGCTGAAGAACGAACGGCCCTGACGGCCCGCGTCAGAGCCTGGGCAGCTGCATGCGCAGGCGCCGCGCCGCTTCTTCCTCGCGCGCGTCGTCCACCTCGCGCAGCACGTTGCCCAGGTCGACGGGGCCGGTGTCGCGCGCATGCGTGCCGCTCAGCACCGACTCGACGCGCAGCAGGCCGCGCTCGTACAGGTGCCAGATCTCGTCGCCGTAGTGCGTGCCCAGGAGCTCCGGCGCGAACTGGCCGAAGAAGTTGCGCAGGTTCTCCACGTCGCGCAGCAGCATGCGCTTCGCGTGGTTGTTGCCCGCCGCATCCACCGCCTGCGGCAGGTCGATCACCACCGGGCCGTCGGCCGCGAGCAGCACGTTGAATTCCGACAGGTCGCCGTGCACCACGCCCGCGCACAGCATGCGCACCACCTCCTTCAGCAGGCTGGCGTGGTGCTGCACGGCTTCCTCGCGCGTGAAGGCCACGTCGTTCAGGCGCGGGGCCGCATCGCCGTTGGCATCGGTCACCAGCTCCATCAGCAGCACGCCTTCCAGGAAGTTGTAGGGAACGGGCACGCGCACGCCGGCCGCCGCCAGGCGGTAGAGCGCATCGACCTCGGCGCTTTGCCAGATGGCCTCGGTCACCTGGCGGCCGAAGCGCGTGCCCTTGGCCATGGCGCGCGTTTCGCGCGAATTGCGCACGCGGCGGTTCTCGGTGTAGTCGACGGCCTGGCGGAAGCTGCGCTTGTCGGCTTCCTTGTAGACCTTGGCGCAGCGCGTCTCCTCGCCGCAGCGCACCACGTAGACCATGGCTTCCTTGCCGCTCATCAGCTGGCGGACCACCGTGTCGATCAGGCCTTCGTCGACCAGCGACTGCAGTCGTGGTGGTGCTTTCATTGGTACCGCTCCATCGGATCCAGCGGGCGGGTCGAGAGGAAGGCCCTCAGGCTTTCCGGGCCGATCTGGTAGACCGCATCATGCCTGTGCGGCGCGAAGCCCAACCGGTGGTTGATGGAGAGCATCGGCGCGTTGACCTCGGCGTTGCTGGTGATGACGGTGGCGACCTCCGGGTGGCGCTCGCTTACCAGCGCCAGCATGGAGGCCTTCACGCCCTTGGCCAGGCCCTTGCCGCGCCAGCGCGGCGCCACGGCCGTCAGCTGCTGGTACATGCGGTCCGGAAAGCGCTGGTCCCAGCTGGCGTCGCACATGGCGGCCACCTCGTCGCCGTCGAGCAGCAGCACCAGAAAGTGCTCTCCGCCGCGCTGCGACATGTCGGCATACCAGGTGCGGTAGTTCTCGAGCTCGTAGCGCATGCGCGGCATGTCCAGCGCATTGGTGGGCGCGTCGTTGATGAGCGCCGAGAAGGGCGCGATCAGGCTGGCCAGGCGCTCGAAGGGCACGCGGCCGGCGTGGATTTCGGCGCGCAAGCCCCCGCCGGCGGCGAATGCCTGCGATTGCCAGCGGGCGAGTTCGTCCCACGGCAGTGCATCGAAGGCGGCCCGGTTCTCGACGGCGCGGTGCTTCTCGATCGCGCCGATGGCTGCGAGAAACGCATGCCCTTCGGGCAAGTGGGCCTTGATGCTGGCCGTGGTCTTGCCTTGCGCTTCCATGAAGCCGAGCAGCACGCGCAGCAGTGCGCTGGCCACGCCGCGCCGCCGGTGCGGCCGCAGTACACCGCCCCAGGCATCGAGATAGGGCGCGAAGGCGGCATGGTCCGGCGAGCCTTCGCGGCGAAAGCTCAGCGTGAGGCTGCCGATGAACTCGCCTTCGCAACTCGCGAGGACCCGGTGGAAGGCCAGCAGCGGCAGGTGCTCACGCAGCGCGCGCTCGGTGTCGGCGCTGGGGATGCGGCGCTCGCCGGGGTGGTCTTCCTCGGTGCGAAGCTGCCAATAGCGATGGAACTTCTCCCAGCTTTCGGTGGACGCCTGATGGGGATCGAAAACGGATATCGAAAACGGCCGCGGATGCGCGGCGCGGGTTTCAAGCATGGTGAGCCTTGAGGATTCTGGAAACGGACAGATCGCGGCCGGCAACTGCTTGCCGGCGGCGGCGTTTGAATCTCGGGCGGTTTGCGGTTGCGGCCAGGAAGCGCCGCAAGGGTCGAGTTGGCTGTATCAGCAACTCTTCGAAGAACCGACAAACCGGCCGATCGTGGAGCAATGAATAGCTGTGTCTTCCATCGCGCACCTCCGATCCGGGTTGTTTGTCGAGGCGTCGAATGTAGCGGCCTTGCCGCGGCCTGTGAAGTGCCGCGTGGCATGGGCGCCTCTGCGCGACCCGATTGCTATCAGCTTTCGCGCACCGCTTCAAACCGCGGCCGGCTGTTTCCACGTCGCGATTGCCGGGATTGCGTGCGCCATGAGGTTGTACCTGGATGCCATCGCAAAATCGATTTCACGGACCAGCCCAAAAAGCAAGAACGGTTCGCAGCTCCCTCCATCCAATCATTGAATCGAAGGAAATCCGAATGACCATCTCCAACGCCAAGCGTCTTTCTGCCATCGCACTGGCCCTCGCTGCCGCCGCCGGCGCCGCCCATGCCGAAACCTATGAAGGCGTCCATCCCCTGACCACCGCCGAGAGYCGCGCCAACGTGGCTGCCGGGGCCGTGGTGGCCGCGCGCATTGGCAATCCCTATGCCACGGGCGTCGATGCAGGCCCGATGCATCCGCCGGTCGCCATGAACAACCGCGACACCGTGCGTGCCGAAGCGGTGGCCGCCGCACGCGCACCGGACCCGTACGCCGAAGCGGCCTCCTCGGGCACCACGCCGATCGTCGCCGGTGCGGTGGACCGCGCAACGGTGCGGGCCGAAGCCTATGCCGCCGCACGCGGCAATGCGCTGCCGCTGTAGTTGCAGAAAGGCAAGAAGGCCGGGCCTGCGAAAGCGGGCCCGGCTTTTTTGCGTGGAGCGCCGGCCGGCGCCGCACCTGGCCGATGTAAGGTGGCGGGCTCAAGCAGAGATTCGAAATGAACAAGAACAAGCTCGCCGCATTCCTCCTTGCCTGCGCATCGGCAATGGCCGCCTCCGCCCAGGAGTGGCCGACCAAGGCCGTACGCCTGATCGTTCCCGCGCCCGCCGGCAGTTCGCTCGACCTGATCGCGCGCACGCTGGCCGACCGGCTGCGCCCCCTGTGGAAGCAGCCCATCGTGATCGAGACCAAGGCCGGTGCGGGCGGCCTGATCGGCATGGACGCCGTGGCCAAGGCGCCGAACGACGGCCATACATTGGGCATCGGCTTCAACGGGCCGATCGCCTTCGGCCCCTACATGTACAGCCGCATGCCGTATGCGCCCGCACGCGACCTGGTGCCGATCGTGCTCACCACCTCGCAGCCCAACGTGCTGGCGGTGCAGGCCGGCAACCCCGCCAATACGCTGCCGGAATTCGTGGCGTGGGCGAAGAAGCAGGGCCACCCGTTCAGCTATGCCTCGGTGGGCGCGGGGAGTTCATCGCACCTGACGATGGAGCTGTTTCGCAGCGTGGCCGGCATCGAGGCGGTGCACGTGCCCTATGCCGGATCGCCGCCGGCGGGCCTTTCGGTGGCGGCCGGCGACACGCAGGCGCTGTTCACCGTGGCGCCGGCGCTGCTGCCGCTCATCCAGGGCAAGCGCATCAAGCTGCTCGCGGTCACGAGCGCGAAGCGCTCCGAGCTCATGAAGGACCTGCCCACGGTGGCGGAGTCGGGCTATCCGGGCTTCGAGTCGCTGGCCTGGAACGGCCTCTTCACCGCGAGCGGCACGCCGCCCGATGTCGTTCGCCGCATCAATGCCGATGTGAACACGGTGCTGCAGGAGCCGGCCGTGCGTGAACTGCTGGCCAACCAGGGCCTGGTGGCGGGCGGCGGCTCCGCCGAGGAGTTCGGCTCGTTCATCGACAGCGAGGGCCGCAAATGGGGCGCGATCATCGCCAGGCGTGGCATCCGGCTCGACCAGTGAGATTTATCGGGTGATCTGAAATTCGGATCAATTGATCCGAATTTTCGATTTTACGGATGATGGCGGGCTGCCTAAAGTCCGCCTCGATGAATGCCAATGCACCGCCCTCACTGCTGATCGGCTGCGCGGCCGGATTTTCCGGCGACCGCACCGATGCGGCTGGGCCGGTGGTCGACACGCTGATCGCGCGGCTCGCCGGCGGCCCGGCCGGCCAGCGTGCCTTCCTGATCTTCGAGACGCTGGCCGAGCGCACGCTCGCGCTCGCCCAGCTGCGCCGCCGCGACAACCCCGACGCCGGCTACGAGCCCTTGCTCGACGCCATGCTGCGGCCCGTGCTGGCGCGCAGCCTCGCGCACGGCATCCGCATCGTGAGCAACTTCGGCGCGGCCAATCCCCGCGCCGCGGCCCGCCACATCGCCCGCATGGCGCGCGAACTGGGCGCCGATGCGCCGCGCATCGCGGTGGTCGAGGGCGACGATCTTTCGGGCCCTGCGCACCGCGCGCTCTTGCATGAAACGCTGGGCGCGCAGATGGAGGGCCTGCGCATCGTCAGCGCCAATGCCTACATCGGCGCCGAGCCGATTGCCGCCGCGCTCGACGCCGGCGCGCAGATCGTGGTGTGCGGCCGCGTGGCCGACCCTTCGCTCGCGGTCGGCCCCGCCATGTCGCACTTCGGCTGGCGCGCCGACGACTGGCACCGGCTGGGCCGCGCCACCATGGCAGGCCACCTGCTCGAATGCGGCGCGCAGGTGTGCGGCGGCTACTTCGCCGACCCGGGCTACAAGGACGTGCCGGGGCTCGACAACGTGGGCTTTCCGATTGCGGAGATCGATGCCGACGGCCAATGCACCATCGGCAAGGCCGACGGCACCGGCGGCCTCGTGAGCGAAGCCACCGTGAAGGAACAGCTGCTCTACGAAGTGCACGACCCGAGCGCCTATCTCACGCCCGACGTGGTGGCCGACATCGCCGAAGCCGAAGTGCGCGCGCTGCCCGGCAGCAACCGCGTCGAACTCTCCGGCGTGCGCGGCCACGCGCGGCCGAGCCATTACAAGGTCAACGTCTGCCATGAAGG
>NZ_JBFTPJ010000222.1:0-7017 GCF_056398445.1 Variovorax sp. 01T439_2 | reverse complement strand
TCGCAATGAGATCGAACGCCTCTTTCGACGACTCAAGGGCTATCGCCGGATCATCTCTCGCTTCGAGAAACTCGACGTGATGTTCGTCGGCTTCATCAGCTTCGCGCTGATCGCCGACGGACTTCGTTTGTGTTAACAGGCCCTAGATGGGGATGACTATGTCATCCGCTTCCGTCGGGCGTGACCCCTTTGGGGTTCGGCGATCAACTGCCACCCCACCCCCCCTCGATACTAGGCCAGCACCGGAGGGCAAACGAGTACACAACCTAGTCGAGCGGGGCGCGACAGGCTACCGTCAGTCGGCCAAAGGCGGTCCTCCGCGGCTAGGCTACCGTGGGTACCCTGTCAGAAGGAATCTAGGATGCTTGGTGCGTTCAAGGGGCGAATCCGGCCAAGCGTGTTGGCAGGCGCTCGTCATGGCTCGATCTTTGGATGAACTTGCTACCTCGTCGATAGGCAATGGACATTTCGATTGGGTGAGCATCCGCGCGACCAACTGTCCGTCTCACTTGCAAGTATTCAACGCGCTTGATAGAAATGCTGTGGGCCTCTAGAAACCGGAGGGCATATGTCAGACGAGACCAAGAAGTGCAGCACCTGCGGCAGCATTTTCCCGCTAACACGGGAGTTCTACGGGCAGCAGGCCTCGACTGGTGGTTTCCGCGGCAGATGCCGGGTTTGTGACAGGGATGCGAAGGCGCGATATGCCGAGAACAACCCAGACCAAATTCAGGAAAAGTGGCGGCGCCAGAACGCCAGACGAAAGGCCGCCGGGCTGCCTTGGTCACAGGACGATGTGGCTGTCATTCGCGCAAGACTGCGGGACCGATGCTTCTACTGTGGAGTAACCCTATTCGGTGGCGGGGAGGTCGATCACATGACCTCTCTTGCGGAAGGCGGTACCAACGAATTCCGTAACCTCACCCTGGCGTGCTTGCCTTGCAACAGAGCAAAAGGAAGCCTCGACGCCAGGGCGTACATCGAGTGGAGGAAGTCTCGTGGAGAGTATTGCCGGGACATTTTTTGGCCCACCCAGGAGGACTTGGGCGATATTCAGCAGGCCATCGAAACTCTGAGGCTGACCCTTGAGTGCAAGACTGACAAGCGGCCAACAGGCGCAAAGATTTTGGCGTTCAAACGCCGATAGAGCAACGACGATCGTCTCAAATTCAAAGATGGGGCGCCGCGCTTTCTACGCCGCGCCTCAGAGGATAGCTGGGACGATCGCCGCGTGCAGTAACCATGGAAGGGCTGTTGGCGGCGCCTTTCCAGCCAAGCATCAAAGTCCCCTGCTATGGCGCTTGAGCACGACCGTGGACCGCGCATTTCGTAAAGGCGGAGGCGGCCTGACTGGGCAGCCCTCATCCCTGCCGTGGCCCTGCGTGATCCGGCATCTGCGATGGCGCCTGGGGAAGCTGTTGATCGCTTCGATCGTGCTGGCGTTCGTCCCTCTCCAGGCTAGCCTGAACCGCACACGACCTGGCTGTGCAACGAAGGAAGACGCAGTGGGCCTGCAAGGCATCGACCCGCGAATCATTGAAGCACTCGAGGGCGCAAGCAGCTCGCAGCTCCACCAGCTCAAGGCATTGATCGAAGGCATGCTGGCCGATCCACGCCGCGGCATTGCCGCTCGTGCGAACCTCCATCTTGGTCAGCCCGTGCACTTCGTGGACTACGCGACGCTCAGATGCGCCGCGGCAAGATCATTTATCTTCGCGCCAACAACCTGAAAGCTGTCGATGCCAGATACCACTCCCGTGCGCAAATTTTCCAGCACCAAAGTGCTGACCGTCTTTCTCTCGATCTCATCGGCCGCAGTCATCGTGCTGGCGCTGCTCGGCTATGGCGTCGCGCTGTCCGCCGAAGCGAGCTTCGGCATTCCGCACTCCGTGATCTTCAATTCCACGTCAGACCTTCTCACACTTGGTGGCTGGGCCGTGATTCAGATGGTGCTCATCCTCAACAAGCTTTCGGAGTGGGGCTTCTACGTCAAGATTTGGGAGGCGACTTGGCCGGCCACCAAGATCGCGCTAGTCATCATGGCAGCGCTCGTCGCGCTCGGCGGCATTGCGTTCGCCACACAATACCTTCTACGTCGCTGGCCCTGGTTGCGTCGAGCGGTGGAGCAGCTTCGGGGATCGACGCACAAAAAGGTCCTCGCAATCGCAAGTTTCCTCATATTCGTTCTGGCCGCGCCCCTCGTTGTCATGCCTCTGACGATGCTCGCGATCCTCATCGGAATCATGTTTCTAGTCAGCCTCTTGAGCATCGTTCCGATTGCCGGCCTCCAAGCCGGTAAGGCGCACATTGACGACTGGGTAGTTGGCCCGGAATTCTGCGTGCCMCTGCAGTCACGCCACGCGCGCCTGCAAGTCAAGCCACCGGTGAAGGATGGGAGTCCAAAAATCAAAGTGTCCACATGCGTCACCGTGAAGAAGACCAGTGGCACCGAGTATCGCGGCCGAGTGGTTTTTTCGACCTTCAATGCCGTGGTGCTCTACGACCCAGAAGCAGGCTCGGTGCGACGTGTTTCCACAGAGGACGCGAGCCTCGAGGTCATCGACAAGCTCTGACCCATTCGGTGATCAGGTTGTGCGACGCGTGATGTCACGGGCGCTTCTTGCGAGCGCACAGACGCTTTCAAATCACGTCGAATTTCGGCGACACCGAACGTCCCCTACGAAGGCGGCCTGCGCGCGCCGAGCGGCAGTTGGGGATTCCTCGACAGTGCCGTCGAAAACGGGACATTTAAAGCGGGGTGGGGTGGGGTCTCGTCAGCGCGCCATGGTTGAATGTCGGGGCGACACGTACGGAGTATTGTTCCAACAGAAGGGGCGCATTGAAGCCGAAGCCAACACGCTGCCAAAAGCAATTGGCTCGCTGGCAAAGCAAATTTCGCAGGTGGTATTGGACGCCGGCTCGTTGGATCACCGGGCGCCACGATGAGTGGGCTGCGGTCGAAGCAGGCCTGTAGACTTTGCCTTTCCAAGTAAAACGACAGTGACCATGCCGCCCTCTGACGACGAGCCAACATTTGCGCATTCCGTATTGAGCCAGCGCCTCACCCGCCACGGGGTGACGGTGCAAGTTGAGATCTACGAGGACGGTGAAGGGAAATGGATTCTCGAAGTGGTAGATGCACAGAACGCATCCCATGTTTGGGACGATCACTTTGAATCCGACCATCAAGCGCTTGCAGAGGCGATCCGGGCCCTCGAAGAGGAAACAGTCGAATTCATGGCTGCTCCAGCGAAGCCGGATAGCCTTCACTGACCCACCCCCCAAAAAACCGACATTTGTGGTCACCCCACTGTGTCGCGAGTGTTCGGTATTCGAGCAGTATTAACTGCGCAGCAAATAAACCGCGCGGTCCCATGGGAACCACAAGCCCGCCCTGCGCATTGACGGTGGCCCGCAGCGCGTTTGATCCAAGCGCAATCGGGCCGTTGGGCTGGATCATTCGTTGACCAACTCGGCGACCAGGCTGACGCCAGTCATCCCCCCAACACTGTGCAAAGACTTTGCACTCGATGCTGGTGGTGGCGCTCGACGCTGGTGAGCAACCACATTCGGGCCGTGACGCACGGTTTTCCCAGACTGATGCCGAAACCGCAAGCCAGCGATTGAGACCATCATGCGAGTGAAGATGAGGCCGCGATACCGCGGCGGCACCCGGCTCAGCAAGCGGGAATTTGTCGATCAACCGTGGCTGTGCGGCATGCTGACGCTCCAAATAATCGAAGGGCGGAAGCAGCTTGGATTGTGGGAGGCACGGCCAGGCGACCTGGCATCGAACAGATCGGCGGACGGTGGTGCTATCAGGTCTGGTACTGCGAGACTCGCACTCAGCCCTCCGCCCTCTCCCTCGAGCTGCTGCAGGCAGCCTCGACAATGAACCATGAGCCAAACTGAATTTTTCCCCGAACCCGCCACCATCCTGCGCATGCCGTCGTGGCTGGGCAGCCACGTGCACGAAGACCGCGAGGTGCCGCTGACGCCCGGCGACTACAAGGTGACGCCCGACGACCGCTGGACCGTCACGTCCCTGAAGACCAATGAAGTCGTCTACAGTGGCATCGACCCCGTGGAGATCCTGCGCGAGCGCGCCGCTGCCTGAGTCGACAACGATGGCGAATCTTTACCTCTCGATGACCGATGCGCTCATCAGGCACTGGAAGGCGAACGGCAACGCCTACCCTCAAAAGTTCATTTACACGCCGGCCCAGCACAAGGAATACGTGGAGAGCCGCCGCTTGGGCATAGGTGGCCACAACGTCGACGGCAGCGTCCACATGGACGTGCCGGTCGAGATTTCCGAAGGCACGCCCGGCGCGATGGTGGCCGTCGACGGCACCGAGGTCTCGCTGCAGTGAGTGTGCTCCGCCCTCTTCTTCTGGCCGGCCTGCTGTCGCTGTCGGCGCTGGCCCAGGCCGCCGAGCAGCGCACGTGTCTGGTGGTCGGCGTCAGCGACGGCGACACCATCACCGCGCGCTGCGGCGCCGCGGGCAACTACGAGCAGATCAAGGTGCGCTTCAACGGCATCGACGCGCCCGAGAAGCGCCAGCCCTTCGGCCAGCGCGCGAAGGAGGCGCTGTCCGACCTGGTCTACATGAAGGAAGCCGCGCTCGACTGCACGAAGTCCGACCGCTACGGCCGCAGCGTCTGCAAGGTGATGGTGGCGCCCGCCTCGGCGCCGCGCGGGCCCAAGACGCTCGATGCGGGCCTGACCATGATCACGCTCGGCTTGGCCTGGTGGTATCGAACCTACGCCCGCGAGCAGACGCCGCAGGAGCGCGGGCAATACGAATTCGCGGAAGCCGAGGCCAGGGCCAAGCGCGTGGGCCTGTGGCGGGACCAGGATCTGGTGGCGCCATGGGATTGGCGCAAGGCGCAGCGGGCGCAGCACTGACGTGCGGCTGCCTTGGGCGGCTACTCGCAAATCGGCCGGAAGTAACCCTTGATTCGAGCCTTTTCGCGCACTGCGATCTGAATGTGACTGCGCTCATCGAATCCTGAGCCTTCGAAAGCCGGTCCACCTTCGCGAAACGCAGCTCGGACCGTGTCGTATGGGGGCAACGACTTTTCCGCAGTCTTCCTGGACTCGTGAAGCGCCTCGATCACGGCGCGGTCAAGGCTGCGAAAGAAGCCGTTTCCCGTGTTTTTCGGCATTACGGTCCCTGCCTTCGCGACGGCCTCCAACAAGATCTGGTGAGCGACTTTCACTTCCTCAATGCTCACACGCGAGGTCATGTTGAGGCAATGCCCAAGCTCAATCACCGCGCCTACGACGAACGGCTTCTTGATCTTTCCCTTCGAGAGCCGCGGATCATCCCTTGCAGCTACAGCCCACTCCATCGCTCGCAGCGGGTCGTTTTCCCAAAAGTAGATGCCCTCACCCAGCCAGTCATACTGGTTTACGCTTCGGGCGAGATGAAGCACCTTGCCGCTCAACACCTGCTCGCCCACGGATTCATCGCAGCCATGGAAGCCCAGCACCATGCTGGGCAGGCGCTGATAGTTGCTGTAGTCGGGAAATGGCGGCTGTTCAGCCGCCATAGACCTTCGTCAAGCGCCCTGTGGGGGTGACGATGCCAGCACGCTGGAGAAAGTCCAGCGCGTGGGCCTTAGACTTGGTGACCTCTTTCTTGAGGTTCTCCACCGACCGCTTCATCTCCGGATCGGCCAAAGTGACTGTCCGACCAGATTGCGAAACAACATGCACCCAACCTGCATCCACTGCGGGAACACGAACGGCACGTGAGTGCGCTGGTCCTTTGCGAGCAGTTGGTTTGGTCATTGCGAATCCGTTGGGTTGATGAAGCACTTTCAAGTGTGCTATTGACGGTCCTGTCAATTCTGCCACTTTACTGGTTGGTTTTACAGTAGTAAAGCTATTTGGGCCGTCAGAAACTACGACACTGTTTTCGGCGTCCTACTTTCAACGTTCTGCTGACTCGCGATAGTTGCAACTGTCAGTTCGACTGAGAAACTCCCGTCAAAACGCTGTGATTCCCTCCTGGACGGCCCCGATCTGGCTTCCTGTCGACCCTCCGGTTACATTTGCAAGAATGGCTCAGCCCCGCGCGCGTCCATGCCTGCTCGGCCTGTGGGCCCGCGGCTTTGGCCGTGGCGCCGAGGTCCCCGCTGAGTGCGGCGTACAGCCGTGACCACTTGTCGCGCGAGATCTCGGAGGTGAAGTTCGCGTCCCCCATCTCGCGACCGACCAGCGTGCGCATTTTCTCCATGCTCTCGTAGGGCAGGGCGGCTGTGTCCAGGTTCGGTGCCGCGGCATTCATGACCGCGCTGCGCGCGGCCGCCGCCGCCGCCGCGCACCATCCTGCAGGTGTTCGAGCAGACCAGCGTGCCGTCGCCGCGCGCGATGCGCTGGCACCCCAAGGTCCACTGCCCACGATTCCACGTTGCCAGCGCGCCGCTTCCGCACGTCGCAGCCGGGCCGAGGTTCCATACGGGCGAGATCGCCATGTCGAAGACCATCTGCGACGGCGGCCGCTTAACGCATGGCGCGACGCACAGATGCACGGCGACGACGGCAGTGCGTTCCTCGGTCTCGCACTTGCCTCGCTCCAGCGCTCGCCCACGCTGATCGGCGTCGTGGAGACGTGCTTGGTCAGGCCGCCGCAGGCGGTGGGCAGGCCGCAGCATGGCTGTGCCGCCCAGAACAGCCTACTCCCGCAGCGTGAACACCACCGACAGGTAAGAGACCGGCWGGGTCTGGATGGYCTCGATCCCATGCAGYGCGGTCGCWTCGAACAGCAGCGAGTCCCCYGCCCCCACCGCMACCGACTTSSCGCCRTAGYGGTASRTGACCTCCCCGGAMAGRAARTACAGGAACTTGAGGCCCGGATGCTGGAAGGTCACGTAGGGATCGGCGCCGGGCAGCAGCGTGACCAGGTACGGCTCGATGAACAGGTTGCCCGACAGCAGGTGGCCCAGCAGCTCGTAGCGGTAGTCCGCCACCGCGCCGATGCGATCGACCAGGACACCATGTCCTGCGCG
>NZ_JBFTPJ010000221.1:0-7040 GCF_056398445.1 Variovorax sp. 01T439_2 | reverse complement strand
GATCGTGGAGTACGCGCCGGCGCTGTGGCCGGTGACGGTGACGTTCTGAGGATCGCCACCGAAGCGGGCAATGTTCTCCTGCACCCATCTGAGCGCGGCGATGATGTCTTGCAGGCCGAGGTTGGTGGCGTCCGCGAACACGCCCCCGTACTGGGAGAGCGAGAGCCACCCGAACGGACCGAGCCGATAGTTCAGGGATACCCCGATGGCACGGCCGGTCGCGGCGAGACCCGAGGCATTCGAGGTGGTCTGGGTGTTCGCGCCRAGTTCGAAGCCGCCGCCGAAGATRTAGACGATCACGGGRAGCGGTTCSTCSCCSGCGTCTTCGGGTGCCSAGACGTTSAGGTTCAGGCAGTCCTCGCTGAATCCGTTGTCGGCCTCCAGCCAGCTGGTGTCGCCGGCCTGCAGCGGGGCCGGCCCCTTCTGATCGTAGGGCAGGGCCGGATTGAAAGGCAGCAAAGTGGGCTGGCGAAAGCGATCTGCGGTGGCGTAGGGGATGCCCAGCCAAGAACGTATCGCTTGGCCAGCGGTGTCAGTGTCGGTCATGTGTTCGATCCTTTCGTTGAGAGTGTGCTGTCGGGCGAGGAGGCGTGGTCTTCCTCGCCGGGGTTGTTGCGCAGCCTCGACCAGTGGTGCAGGCGCACAGGCGAAGCGCGAGTTCAAGATCTTGACCTGGCGCGAAGGTGCCGTGACTCAGACTGGCGGTGCGTCGCCGAGCCGGAACTCGCGCGTGATCGCGTCCAGCTCCTGCAATACAGGCGCGTTCAGTTTCGTTTCTCCGGCCTGCAGCACTTCCCGCAACTGGGATGCACGGCTCGCCCCGATCACCGTGCAAGTGACGCCAGGTTGTGCCAGTACCCATGCCACTGCGAGCCGTTCAGGCGCCAGGCCGGCAAGCTGAGCCAGATCCATGATGCGGCTCGCTGCTTGGAACTCTCTCTCGTGCCAGTACCGCTGTCTGTATGCGGCTGCGGTGTTTCCGGCGCCAAAGCGCGTTCCGGCGTCGGGCTCTGCCTCGCCGTGATACTTGCCCGTGAGGAAGCCACCGGCCAGCGGGTTGTAGCAGAGCGTCGCGAGGTTCTCCGCCTCGCACATGGGGAACAGGTCTCGCTCGAACTGCCGAAACAGCAAGTTGTAGCGAGGCTGAACCGTCACGGGCTTCACCAGCCGGAGAGTTTCGGAGCGCCCAAGTGCGCGAGCGATCCGCCACGCGCCCCAATTGGATACGCCGACGTATCGGGCGCGGCCGCTGCGCACGATGGTTTCGAGCGCCTCGAGCGTCTCGTCGAGCGGCGTGGAGGGATCGTCTCGGTGCAACTGGAACAGGTCCACGTAATCGGTACCGAGCCGGGCAAGCGACGCGTCGACGGCGCTCAGGAGATGTTTGCGCGACGTGCCGGCGTCCCATGGCAGTGGGCCCATCGGGCCGCCGGCCTTTGTCGTGACGATGAAGCGTTCGCGGCGGCCCTTCAGCCATTTGCCGATAATTTGCTCTGTGTACCCTTTGCGCTCGTCGGACGCGTCACTCGGGTATCGATTCGCCGTGTCGATGAAATTAACGCCCGCATCAGTGGCGGCATCGAGGATCGACATCGACTCTGTTTCGTCGGCATTGGATCCAAAGGTCATTGTGCCAAGGCACAGGCGCGAGACTCGCAGCCCGGTGTTGCCAAGACGGATCAGATCGCGACTGCTCATGGGTTGTAATCGTCAAAACCAACAAAGACGCTGGCCTCGGCCACGCTCCTGCGCTCGGAGATCACCGCGTTGGCGGGGAAGGTATCGTCAGGCCAACCGAGCGCAATGCTCTTCATGATCACCTGGTCGTCGGCAATGCCGGCATGCTCGCGCACCACCGGCGATTGCATGATGCCCTGGCTGTTGATCACGCAACCCAAGCCCCGCGACCAGGCGGCGTTGACGAGCGCAGTGGCGACCGCCCCGCAGTCGAAGAAGGTATCGTCGCTGCCGTCGCGCACGCGGTCGTAGGTGACGATGACGCAGACCGGCGCGTCAAACTGGCGGAAGCCGCGCATGACCCAATCGTGGCGCCTTTCCTTGTCGTCTCGCGCGATGCCCATCGCCGAGAACAGCTGCTTTGCGACCCCGACCTTCCGCTCGCGGTGGGGACCTTCGAAAGCCGGTCCTGTTCGAAACTCCCGGGATTGCGGCACACCGGCCAGCATCCTCTCCGTATTGCCGGCGCGGATGCGGGCTAGCGGCTCGCCGGTGACGACATAGAAATTCCACGGCTGGGTGTTGTTGGACGATGGGGCCCGCATGGCCAGTGCAATGATCTCCACGATCAATGCTCTGGGGACCGGATCAGGTTTGTAGCCTCGGATACTGCGGCGGCCGAGGATGACGTCGTCAAATTGCATCATGCCCTTCAGTCCTCGGTTGATCGTCACTCCTCCCGGCGCCCGCACGCAGCCCGATATTCGCGAACGAGCCGCGCGACCAGTGTGGCCACGTCGGGGATGTCCTCGATGAGATCGATGCCTTGCCCGCCGCTCCAGATGTCCCGCCATGGCCGGATGTCGGTCGGCAGATGGTCGAAGCGACCGGCGCCGGGCATCGCGAGCGTCTCGATATCGATTCCGCACCGCTGCAGCGACGGCTTCAACCAGTTCGCCGACACGCCAGTGACATTGGGCGTGTAGACCAGGTCTTCCGATGTCGATTCGACGAGCATCCGCTTGTAATCGGCAGGCGCATCGGCTTCCTTCGTGGCGATGAAGCGCGTTCCCATGTACGCATAGTCGGCACCCAGAACCTCTGCGGCCCGCACGCCGGCACCCGTCGAGACGCCCCCCGCCATGACCAGGGGCCCCTTGAAGATCGTGCGGATTTTTTCGATCAAGGTCAGATGGGACAGAAGCCCGGAATGGCCGCCTCCGCCCAGACCAATGGCGATCAGGCCGTCCACGCCCTGCTCGATCGCCTTCTTCGCGAACTCCACACTGATGACATCATGCAGCACGCCCATGCTCTTCGAGTGCGCGACGCGCACGACCTCGCGCGGCCCGCCGCCCACACTGATGACAGTCTCCACGCCGTAGCGGCCTGCAAGCGTCAAAGTCTCCTCGAGCTCAGCCGTGGGCAGCTTTGCGGAAACGTTGACCACGAGYGGGCCCACCTTGGTGGAATGGGCCAGCGCTTCCTTCCGCGCGGTCTGGATCGCTTCCAGCCATTCTTCGAATTGCTCGAGGGTTCTCGCGTTGTGGCGCGGCAAAACACCCACCAGTCCCGCGAGGCAAGCCTCTCGCACCAGGTTAGGCCCTGTGACGAGAAACATGGGTGCGCAGATGACAGGAACCGAAAGGCTTGAGCGGTTGAACATGGCTGATGTGGCTTTTTTTTGCCAGGTAAGAGAGTGCATGGGCGGTTGGCTACTTCGGCTGCGTCGGCTTGCGCCAGTTCCGCTCGCTGAAACCCGCGAACAACAGGGGAGACTTCCCGACGAAACGCTGAACAGCATCAGCGTGGTAATCGGTGCCGATGGCGACGGCCTGAGCGAGTGCCTCGGCCTGCGCCATCGCCGATTGGCTCGACTCGAAGGTCTGATTGAGCAGCTGCTTGGTGAGCCCCACAGCGGCAACGGACGCCAGCTTCATCTTGCGTGCGAGTTCGGTGGCCGCCTCGATGGCTTCGCCTTCGGGCACCAGGTCGTAGACGATCCCCATCGCCTTGGCCTCATCGGCACCCAACACCCGCGCCGAGAAGATCAACTCCTTGGCGCGCTGCAAGCCCACGATGCGAGGCAGCATGAAGAGGATGGACGTGTCCGGCACAAGACCCATCCGGCCGAACGCTGCACAAAAGCTTGACTTGGGCGTGGCGATGATGAAGTCGGCCGCCAGCGCGATGCTGAACCCGGCCCCGAAAGCAGGCCCGTCAACCGCCGCAATGACAGGCATCTCGAGCTTGAGGAGGTCGCGAAACCAATCCTGAATGTCCGTCATGCGGCTATGGATCATCTGGGTGGTCTTTTTCGTGGCCATGCCCTTGACGTCGCCGCCGCCGCAGAAGGCGCCCCCGCGCCCGCCGATCACCAGTGCCCTGACATCGAGCTCCTTGTGGTCGATCCCCTTGCGCAAGCGCCGGATGACGTCAGCGATCTCCACCCGCATGACATCGTCGAGTGCGTTCCTGGCCTCCGGACGGTTCAAGTGAAGAAAGGCAATGCCGTCTTCGATGTTGAACTCGATTGCTTCATAAGTCATGCACGTACCTCTGAGTTTGGTCGTTGGCTTGGTCAGGTCGACATCCCTGGCTTCTCGCGCTGCAGGTGTGGCAACAGGCGAACCACGACCTCGCGTTCTGCCGCGAACGCGTAGCAGCTGTCCACACGAAATCGGCGCTGCGCGTCGATTTCAGGATCGCCAGTCGAGACGACTCGTAGCGGCGCGATGCCTTGCAGAACGGTAGTGGCCATAGGGCCCAAGAGTTCCACAATGTGCGTGCAGGACGCCACGCCCCCAAGCAGTTCGCGTACGCGCTTGTTCCAGCCCGCCCCGATGCTGAGACCCACAAGCGCCTGCAGCGCGGCTGCTGCTCCCGGGCAGATGTTGAAAGGCGTCGCCGACATCCTGGCATCCGCAGCGTGAACCTGGAGGTCGGCGTCAATCACAAGCCGAACTGTGATGTCGTGCAGGTGACGCCCTGGAGGGGCGTCCTCCTCAGCCAGCAAGCGCCGAAACGGGTGTGTCTTGGTGTCAACCAAGCGGCCTTCGACTTCGAACAGGCCGTCATTGCGACGGTAAAAGCGCATGTCTACTTCGCGGTGGTGCAACTCTTCACGGGTCACTGCATCTGTGCTCATGAAAGTCTCCGGCCTTGTGAGTGATTCATCCCACCGCAGCATGGAAGATGCGCATGTAATTGCCGCCTGAGATCTTCCCAGCCTCTTCGGAAGTGAACCCGCCGCGCAGCATCGCCGCGATCAGATTGACCCACTGTGAATAGTCTTGCAGCGCACCAGGGGCGACCTGTTGATCGGTCCCCACACAGATGTGGTCCACGCCGATGACGTCGGCCATTTCCTTCAGTCCTTCGACGTATTTGTCGAGGTCAGGAAAGATGGCCCAGATCCCGACCGCACCGCCGGTTTCTGCAATCGCTCGCGCATGATCCGGGCTGACGCAGCGGGCGGCCAATCGGCTGGATGCCATCGCCTTCGAGCCGGCAAGTGCTGTATGCGACAGCAGCAGCGGTCTGGTGGAGACTTTTGCCGCAGCCTTGGCCGTTCGTTCGGTGGCGTGCGCCACATCGACGATCATTCCCAACCGATGGCAGTCACGGATCACCTCGGCGCCAAATTCGGTCAACCCTTCGTGCGTCACCACGCCCATCTGGAAGTCACCGATATCGTTCGGGGTGAAGTGAACAAGCTGAGCGGAGCGGATGCCGCGCTGGTGGGCTTCTTCCAACCGCTCAAGCTTTCCTTCCATGAAGTCCAGGCCCTCGACGCCTCCGATCACCGACGGATGACCTGCAGCGTGGGCCGATTCAAGATCAGCTGCCGTTAGCGCGCGCTGCAAACCATGGTGCGCCACCATCTCGTCGGCCCAGGCGAGGCGTTCAAGATGGTGCTTATAGAGCTCACCTAGCCTCGGCAAGCGGGTAAGGCAGGCGACCCCGGCTGCATTCCTGCCAAGAAGTGGTTCATCCGGGATTTCCGACAGGCACACCGCGGCGAGGGAGCCGGCCCGCATTCCGGCGGCAAGCATGCCGTTGGGGGGTGCCGGAGAGTAGATGCCCTCCGGTCCGCCGTGCGTATGGACATCCACCGAGATGGATTTGTGCAGCACATCCAGCGCTTTGGCGCCAAGCTCGGCGCCCTGGGCCGCTTCGGTCGAACCGTTGGGCCCGACACCGCCGCTGAGGATCGCCTGAACCGACGCCATCGGCGTGCTCCAGATCGAATGACGGCAAGAGGTGCCAAACGTATGGAAATGACCGCAACACATAGCTCTTCAGACAGTGACGGTCGCACTTAGCCCGGCTTCGCGCCAGAGATGTCAACCATCCGCTTCCATTTGGCAAATTCGCTCGGCATATTGCTGCGCATCTTGGCCGCGTCTTGCAAATCCATCACGTAACCCAGCCTGTCGGCCACTTCCTTGAACTCAGGCGTATTGGCTGCCTCAAGCATGATCCGCGAGATTTCCGAGACTGTGGCTGCTGGCGTACCAGCCCGCGTGACTGCGAATATGGGCGAGGTCACATCGTAGCCGCGCACGCCCGACTCATCCAACGTCGGCACATTGGCGAGTGCCGGGACGCGTTTTGGACCAGTGACGGCCAAGGCGCGTAGCTTTCCACCTTGGATCATCGACATTGCCGTCGAGGTGCCGGTGAGTCCCATTTGAAGTTGCCCGCCGATTACATCAGTCATCACCTGAGAGGCGTCTTTATAGGGAATGTGAACGATGTTGATACCCGCCATGTGCCCGAATTGAGCACCCGCCATGTGGGTGGGCGAGCCGACACCCGCCGATGCATAACTGATCGTTCCCGGCTGACGCTTAGCTTCGCCGATGAGCTCCTGGATCGTCTTGAACGGTGAATTTGTCGCCACCACGACTGCAAATGCGCCCTGAACGAATTGGGCGAGCGGAACCAAGTCGCTCACGGGATCAAACGGCAATTTTGTATAGAGGTAAGGGTAGGTGAAATGCGCACTCGTCGTTATCAGGATCACGGTGCCGTCTGGCGGAGCCTTGGCGGCGAAGTCAGTCGCGATCTGGCCACCCGAGCCTGCCTTGTTTTCAACTACTACTGGAGAGTTCCAATGCTTCGCCATGTAGGACGCGAAAAAACGTCCCAACACGTCAGTGCCTGGGCCAGGCGAATTCGGAACGATCACCTTGATCGTTTGTGACGTGAAGGGCGCAGCCATGGCAAAGGGCGGCAATGCGAGCGCGGCCAGGCCAAACTTGGCAAGTTGACGACGAGAAATCATGTTGTCTCCACTTATAAAAATTTGAACAGTCAATGTAGAAAATCCAAGAGACCTTCACCAGCCACATATCCAC
>NZ_JBFTPJ010000220.1:0-7078 GCF_056398445.1 Variovorax sp. 01T439_2 | reverse complement strand
GCCGAAGGCGGGGGACATTCGCGGAGCAAGGTACCCCGTCGGCAGGAGCGCGCCCTGAACAGCACGCTCCAAACACGACACGGCGAATAAAAAAACAAGGCGTCATCCCGGTTGCCTCGCTACGGAAACAGGCGCACCGCGATGCAGTTCCACCATGCGTGCCACCTTGTCGAGCCAGGCGCGCACTTCGTCGAGCGCGGCCAGCGCTTCGTCCCAGGTGGTTTCGATGAAGCGCACGCGGCTGCCGATCGGCGCCTGGCCGAGGCGCCACATGTCGGCCTCGATCACCGTGCCGAACTTCGGGTAGCCGCCCGAAGGCTGGGCGTCACGCATCTGGATGATCGGCTGCCCGCTGTGCGGCACCTGGATCACGCCGGGCACGATGCCGTGCGAGCGCAGCTCCATCGGTGCGATGGGGCGCAGTGCCTCGCCCTCCAATCGGTAGCCGTAGCGGTCGCTCTGCGCAGTGATCTTCCATTCGCCGGCCCAGAAGGCGTCGCGCGACGCGGGCTCGAACGCCATGTACTCGGCCGCGGGCAGTACGCGCACGGCTGCCACGCCGCCCTGCTGCAGCGGCAATGCGAGCGCGGGCGGCACGAGGCCGAAGCCGGTCTTGCACGCAGCGCCCGCTGCGGCGGCGCGCAGCACGTCGCCCCGGCGCAGCGCACGCCCTTCGTGGCCGCCAAAGGCGCCACGCAGCTGCGTGCTGCGCGAGCCCAGCACTTCGGGCACCTCGACCCCGCCGGCCAGGCACAGCATGGCGCGGCTGCCGCGCTGATGCGCGCCGCCTTGCGGCAGGCCCAGCGCCAGCACCTGCCCGGCCCGCGCCTGGTGAACCCACCAGGGCAGCAGCGGCTGCTCGTCCAGCCGGGCCGCGCAATCGGCGCCGGTCAGCGCGAAGGCGCAGTCCTCGCCGAAACGCACCTTGAAGGGAAACACCGGCACTTCGATGGCGGCTGCATCCAGCGCATTACCCAGCAGCAGGTTGCCGGCCGCGAGCGCCAGGTTGTCCATGGCGCCCGAGGTGCCCACGCCCCAGCGCAGGCTGCCGGTGCGCCCCTGGTCCTGCACGGTGGCGAGCGCGGCCGAGGAAAGCACTTCGATCATCGGACGATGCCCTCCACGCGAAAACGGATCATGTCGCCCGGCTGCAGCGCCGCGGGCGGGTCCTGCGCGGGATCGAAGAAGCACATCGAGGTGCTGCCGATGGTGTTCCAGCCGCTGGGCCCGGCCGAGGCCGAGACACCGGTCTGCGCCCCGCCGATCGACACCGCCCCGCCCGGGATGCTCAGCACCGGCACCTTGCGGCGCGGCGTGGCAATGCGCGCGTCCATGCCGCCCAGGTAGCAGTAGCCCGGATGGCTGCCGAGCGCATACACCGGGTAGAGCGGCGCGCTGTGCAGCTCGACGATGCGCTCGATGCTGAGGCCCGTGTGCGCCACCACGTCGGCCATGTGCGGGCCGCCCGCGCCGCCGTAGACCACGGGCAGCTCGACCACCCGGCCTTCGCGCGGTCGTGCGACGGCCGCGTCCCACGCATCGTGCAGGCGCGCCTCCAGGGCTTGGAGCGCGCCGGCGCCGCGCGGCGGGTGCAGGAAGGTCAGCATCAGGTTGTTCATGCCCGGCACGGCTTCGCGGATCTCCGGCCAGGCCTGGGTCTCGTGCGCCAGCGCCCAGATGCGCTGCTGCGAGTCGAGGTTCATCTCGCCGGGCGCCTCGAAGATCAGCGCGGTCGTGCCCAGCAGGCTGATCGATGGCCGCTGCACGGTCATGCCGCGCTCCTTTGCTGCAGCCAGCGCTCGAGGTGGTGGATGTCGACGCCGCCGGCGGCAAAGCCCTCGTCGCGCAGCAGCTCGCGGTGCAGCGGCACGTTGGTCGCGATGCCGTCGATGCGCATCTCGGCGAGCGCCAGGCGCATGCGGTCGAGCGCATCGGTGCGCGTGCTGCCGTGCACGATCAGCTTGGCAATCATCGAGTCGTAGTACGGCGGCACGCGGTAGCCGGCGTTGGCGTGCGAATCGACCCGCACGCCGAAGCCGCCCGGCACCTGCCAGCCGGTGATGCGCCCGGGCGAAGGCGCGAAGGTGTCCGGGTTCTCGGCGTTGATGCGGCACTCGATCGCATGGCCCTGGCAGCGCACCTCGTGCTGCACCAGCGCAAGGCGCTCGCCGCGCGCCATGCGCAACTGCTGCTGCACGATGTCGATGCCCGCGGTCATCTCAGTCACCGGGTGTTCGACCTGCAGGCGGGTGTTCATCTCGATGAAATAGAAGGCGCCCTTCTCGTAGAGGAACTCGAAGGTGCCCACGCCGCAGTAGCCGATCTGCCGGCAGGCGGCCGCGCAGCGCTCGCCCACCTCGGCCATCAGCGCCTCATCGATGCCGGGCGCGGGCGCTTCCTCGATCACCTTCTGGTGGCGGCGCTGCAGCGAGCAGTCGCGGCTGCCCAGCCAGATGGCGTTGCCGTGGCTGTCGGCCAGCACCTGGATCTCGACGTGGCGCGGGTGCAGCAGGAACTTCTCGATGTAGACCTCGGGGTTGCCGAAGGCCTGGCGCGCTTCCTCGCGCGTGAGCGCCATCGCATCGAGCAGCGCCGCTTCGCCCTGTACCACGCGCATGCCGCGCCCGCCGCCACCACCCGCCGCCTTGACGATCACCGGATAGCCGATCTCGCGCGCGATGGCCTGCACGGCGGCCGGGTCGTCCGGCAGCGGCTCGTCGGGCCCCGGCACACACGGCACACCAGCCTTGCGCATCGCGCGCTTGGCCGAGACCTTGTCGCCCATGGTGCGGATGCAGGCGGCGCTGGGGCCGATGAAGACGAGGCCGGCCTGCTCCACGCGCGCGGCAAAGCCCGCGTTCTCCGACAGGAAGCCGTAGCCCGGGTGGATGGCCTGCGCGCCGCTGAGTTCGGCGGCAAACAGAATGGCGGACTGGTTCAGGTAGCTCTGCCCCGGCGCGGAGGGCCCGATGCACAGCGCTTGGTCGGCCTGCGCGACGTAGCTGGCTTCGCTGTCGGCCTCGGAATGCGCGACCACGGTCTTGAGGCCCAGGCCGTGGCAGGCGCGCAGGATGCGCAGGGCGATCTCGCCGCGGTTGGCAATGAGGACGGTGTCGAACATCGCGCAGCTTTCCTCAACCGAAGCGGAACAGGGGCTCGCCTGCTTCCACTTCCTGGCCCGAACGCACCAGCACGGCCTGCACGGTGGCGGCAGCGTCGGCGCGGACTTCGTTGAACATCTTCATGGCCTCGATCACGCAGAGCATCTGGCCGGCCTCGACGGCCTGCCCCGGCTGCACGAAGGGCGGCTCGCCCGGCGCGGACTGCAGGTGCACCACGCCGTAGAGCGGCGCAAGGCATTCGGCCGCGGCGGCTGGCGGCGGTGCCTGCTGCGCAGACTCCGCGGTGGGCGCCTTGCGCGCAGCAGCAGCCGGGCGCCGCGCGGCTGCGGGCACGGCCGCCAGCGCCGATTGCTTCACCAGCCGCAATGTGCTGCCGTCTTCGCTGTACTCCAGCTCCGCGAGGTCCGAGGCCGCGAGTGCGTCGATGAGCGTCTTGATCTGTTCCTGCTTCATGCCGGGGCTGCCTGTGGCGACAGAACATCCTTGGTGGCCGACGCATTCCGCGAACGCGTGACGGCAGGCATGAACGGTAGCGGCCCGCGGGCACAAAGCCCAAGACGGAATGGCTGTGCCGGGATAAGGCCGGCTTATGACGGCACGCTACGACAGCGCAGCCAGTTCGGGTTCGGGCGTGGCCGCGAAGGTGCCGGCCAGGTCGACCACGAGTTCGAGCAGGATGCTCTTCACCGCCTGCGCCGGCTCCGAGAGCGGCAGGTGGTCGGACTGGCACAGCGCGAGCGGCGCCTCGATGACCGGATCGACGATCTGGAACTGCCAGGCCCCGCAGGCCGCCACCACTTCGCGCGCCATCGACGCCGGCAGGATGGTGGCGCCCAGCCCGTCGGCAATGGCGGCCGTCAGCGTGAAGGCCGACTCGATCTCGGCCACCACGCGCGGCACCATGCCCGCGCGCACGAAGGCCGCGTCGACCAGCTTGCGAACCACGTTGTAGGGGCGCGGCAGGAAGAGCTCGATGTCGCGCAGGTCGGCCAGCTTCACCGGCTGCGCCGGCGCCGGCATGGCGGCCGGCCCGACCAGGAACAGCGGCTCCTTGAGCAGCGGCAGGAACGAGAGGCCGTGGATCGCCTTGTCGCCATAGAGCACGGCCAGGTCCATGCGGCCGTTCATGATGAGCTCGCTCAGCGTGGTGCCGTAGTTTTCGTTCAGGTAGAGCAGGATGCCGGGGTGGCGCGCACGCACCGTGCGCAAGAGCGGCAGCGAGAGCGCCGAGGCCGCCGTGCCGGGCGCAAGCCCCACCGACACCTGGCCCGACAGCCCTTCGCCGGCCGCTTCCATGTCCACGCGGGCCTGCTCGCACTGGCGCAGGATGATCTGCGCATGCCGGTACAGCACCTTGCCGGCCTCGGTGGGCGTGACGCCGCGCTTGGTGCGCACCAGCAGCTGCTGGCGCACCTCGCCCTCGAGCGTGGCCCGTTGCTGGCTCAGCGCGGGCTGGGCGATGAAAAGAACCTCGGCCGCCTGCGTCAGGCTGCCGATGTCCACGATCTTCACGAAATATTTGAGGCGTCGCAGGTTCACGCCGTGTCCCCAAGCAAAAGCCGAGCCTAGCACCGCCCTCGCGCAGCGGCCATCGGGGCCCACCATAAGCTCTGCCTATACAACCAGTGCAATCTCGTCTTGGCCTCGCGCGATCGATGTGCGTACCGTTCGGTCCATGCCATCGCCAACCCAGGAAGACAAGTGACGCCCTCCCGCATTGCCGCCCGCGTGCGGCGCATCAAGCCCTCGCCCAGCACTTCGGCCGCCGACCGCGCCAACGAACTGCGCCGCCAGGGCAAGTCGATCGTGAACCTCGTGGTGGGCGAGCCCGACTTCGACACGCCGCCCCACATCCGGCAGGCCGCCGCCGCCGCCATCGAGAAAGGCGCGACGCGCTACACCCTGATGGCCGGCACGGTGGAGCTGCGCCAAGCCATCGCCGCCAAGCTGGAGCGCGAGAACGGCCTGCACTACGCGATGAACGAGATCATCGCCACCAGCGGCGCCAAGAGCGCGATCTACAACGCGCTCGCCGTCACGCTGGAGCCGGGCGACGAGGTGATCATTCCCGCGCCCTACTGGGTGTCGTATCCCGACATGGTGCTGGCCTGCGAAGGCACGCCGGTCACCGTGGCCTGCCCCGAGGCCAACGGCTTCAAGCTGACGCCAGCGCAGCTGGAGGCCGCGATCACGCCGCGCACGCGCTGGCTGCTGATCAACTCGCCGAGCAACCCGACCGGCGCCAGCTACACCGCCGACGAATATCGCGCGCTGGCCGAGGTGCTGCAGCGCCACCGCCAAGTGATGGTGATGACCGACGACATCTACGAGCACATCCGCTTCGACGGCCAGGCGACGCCGCACCTGCTTGCGGTTGCGCCTGCGCTGCGCGAGCGCACGCTGGTGATCAACGGCGTCTCCAAGACCTATGCGATGACCGGCTGGCGCATCGGCTACGCGGCCGGCCCGGCGGATCTGGTCCAGGCGATGAACACACTGCTGTCGCAGTCCACCGGCAACTGCTGCTCGGTGAGCCAGGCGGCCGCCGCGGCGGCGCTCGACGGCAACCAGGACTTCGTGGCCGAGAGCGTGGCCATCTACAAGCAGCGCCGCGACCGCACCCTGGCGCTGATCAACGACATCCCCGGCCTGCACTGCAGCCCGCCGCCGGGCGCCTTCTACCTGTACATCCACTGCGGCGGCCTGATCGGCAAGACCACGCCAGAGAGCAAGCGGCTGGACCAGGACGGCGACGTGGTGATGTACCTGCTCGAGAGCGAAGGCGTGGCCGTGGTCGCGGGCACCGCCTACGGCCTGTCGCCCTACTTCCGCCTTTCCATTGCCACGTCGATCGAGACGCTGGAGGAAGGCTGCGCGCGCATCGCACGGGCCGTGGCCGCCCTGCGCTGACGCGCGCCTGACTGAATTTCCGAGGACAACACCATGCCCTACAAAGCCATCCGCAAGAACCCGTCGGCCGCACCGGTGGCGCCCGAGATCCTCGCCGCACTGCGCGAGATGCCCGTCGCGGCGCTCAGTGACAACATGCACCGCAACATCGGCAGCATCGGCCTGCATCCCTACCACCGCCCAACGGCGCGGACCATGGCGGGCACGGCCGTCACGGCACGCTCGCGCGGAGGCGACAACCTCACGTACCTGCGCGCGCTCGAATTCTGCCGGCCCGGCGACGTGCTGGTGATCGATGCCGGCGGCGACCTCAACAACGCGGTGGTCGGCGGCATCCTCTCGTTCTACGCCGCGCACATCGGCATCCTGGGCGTGGTGGTCGATGGCGCGATCCGCGACGTGGCCGAGGTCCGTGCGCGCGAGTTCCCGGTGTATGCGCGCGGCGTCACCCACCGCGGTCCCTACAAGGACGGCCCCGGCGAGATCAACGTGCCGGTGTCCGTCGGCGGGATGGTCGTCAATCCCGGCGACATCGTGGTCGGCGACCAGGACGGGCTGATGGCCTTCGCGCCAGACGAGGCCGAGTTGCTGATCGAGAAGGCACGCGCGCACCTCGCAACGGAGGCGGAGACCATCCGGGCCATGAAGGAAGGCCGATGGGACCGCGCCTTCATCGACGCGCTCGAAGCGCGCTGCGCCAACTGAAGCCTGGATGAGCGGGAGAAGCGAGCGCCTGCACGGCGGAACCCGCGCTGGAGGTCGTCTTACGCGCTGATATCCATGCGATACCGGAAAACTCGCGCGTCGATGAGTTCTCCATACTTCTGCACTGGCGCTCCCAGTCGGGCGATGATTTTCCCGGCGGCGGCCTCGCTGGTGCACTCGATAAGCACATAACAGTCCTCGCTGCCCACGTAGCCCGAATCCGCCGTCACCGGCCTGGAAAGGCCAGCATCGGCCTCGACAAAGTGGATCGAAGCCGTGCCCGGTTGGTCGAGCACTTCCAGAACGCCCGCAAGCGCCGGCATCATGGCCGGATCACCGGA
>NZ_JBFTPJ010000219.1:0-7088 GCF_056398445.1 Variovorax sp. 01T439_2 | reverse complement strand
ACTCGCAACATGACCGGTGTCGGCAAGACCTCCAACAAGCCGTACAACCTCGAATTCCAGACGGTCTACGTGCACACCATCGGCAAGGACGGCAAGCCCGCTCCTTTCCCCGAAAAGCTCGAAATCATTCTCGATCGCAACGAGCAGGGCCAGCCGCTGGTCTACGCCGTTGGCGAGTACCTCCTGCACCCCTCCAGCTTGTACGTGGATCGGACCGGGAGCCTCGCGGTGGCTCCGCGCCTCGCTCCGTTCGCCAAGAGCTGAAGGGGTGCACCATGCTCGTCAATCCTGACGCGCTGCACGCCGCCCGGCTCGCTCTCCTGTCGGCCGCTGTTGAAGCCGCGTTCAAGGCGGCAGTCGAGGACGGCTATGACGGTCTGAGCATCGAGGCTACTGTGGACGAAGGCGTGACCGCCATCGACCTCACGTACACGCAACGCGGCGTGCCCATGGGAGGGCAATCGCTGTGAAGGGCACGCATACCACGCTCGCGCAGATGGCGCTGTCTGTGCGGCGTCCAAAGCGGCCATCTCCTGAACAGCTGCTTCTCGACCTAGGCGAATGCGCCCGTGATGCCGTCAATGCATCCGTCGAAGCAGTGCACCGCGCCAACGATTTGGTTCGGCT
The DNA here is from genome assembly GCF_056398445.1 of Variovorax sp. 01T439_2. NCBI lineage: Bacteria > Pseudomonadati > Pseudomonadota > Betaproteobacteria > Burkholderiales > Comamonadaceae > Variovorax > Variovorax sp. 01T439_2. Next base: position 6,461 of record NZ_JBFTPJ010000219.1, on the reverse strand, counting down.
CTATGCCCGTCACTCTGGCCTCACGGAAGAACAAGCGCATCACGTGCTGTTCGCTCCTGGCGGGGTCAAGGAGAAGCGGGAATGACCGCGCCGCGCTACGTGGCGTTGTGCCAAGACTGCAACGCCCCTCACATGTTCGATACCGAGGCGTTGCAGCTGCGTGCGCATCGCGGCCAGATTGCCTGCGGTGATTGCATGGGCGAGCTGTGCGCTTGTGCTTCGTGTGTCGCTGATGCTCCGGTGCAGGCCTTGGCTCCGCGCTCTGGCCTTCTCGGTGAGGGAGAGTCGTTGTGAAAGCGCTCAAGGCCATCACCTTGGAGCGCTTCGCTGACGCAAGCGCCATCGTCTGCAACATTGCCCTTGGCACGGCTGGTGCGATGTTCACCGTCTTGGTCATCATGGACATGTTTGCGTGCGCTGTTGACGTTGGCGCGTATCGGCAGATCGCAATCGACTGCGTGAGGTCGCTGTGATTCGCGGCGTCATTGCCCTCTGCCTGTCTGGATTTCTCTGCATTGCGGCGGTCCAATGCGCTCAGGTTTGTGCTGGCGTGGATACGCTGACGGCTGTGACAGCGGGGTGCGCGCAATGAGCACCTTCGCCCGCAATTTCCTCCGCCTTCGTTTCTGGCTCGAAGGCCTCGACGGTGCCGAGCACCGCTCTCTTTCTCCCTACGAACAGCGCATGGCCGACCGCCTGCGCTCTGAGGCCGGATGGCTGATCGAGGCATCGCTGTGATGCGCGATTCAACTGACCGTCTCATTCTTTGCTTGGTGTTCGCTATGGTCGTGTTGCTTGTCTTCATTGGGCTGTTTGGATGACCTACCTAGGCGCCCATCAAGCCTCCGTCGATGCCGCCCGCGCATCCTCCATGGAGGCGCTTCGCGCGTTTTCGCAGCGCCAGACCGCGCGCGATATGCAGACCGCAGAAGCGCGCGCAGCGCGCGGGCTTGTCTCAGTATCAACAAGTGGTTTTGCTGCTCTCCCAACCGCCATGCGTTGGGCTGAGCAGTGCATCACCATCGACCGGCATCAGTCCCGCGTGACTCGTATGCGCAAGGGCGTCGGCGTCGGCGCGAAGTGCCTCCTGAACCTCGGCGAAGGTGACAGCGGCAATAACGTGATGGTCACGCTCACGTATCGCGGCACCAATGCCGATTGGAAGCCGCGCCACGTGTCCGACTACATCCGCAAGGTCCGCGAGTGGTTCAAGGATCGTTGCCCCGGGCAGCGCCTGAAATACCTGTGGGTCGCCGAACTGCAAGACGGCAAGCGCCGCGAAGACGGGCAGGGCAGGGGAGTCATTCACTACCACGCGATTTTTTTCCTTCCACAAGGCGTCTCGATGCCCATGGCTGACAAGCGCGGCTGGTGGACGCATGGCTACACCAACACCGAGAAAGGTCGCTCTCCCGTGGCCTACCTCATGAGCTACGCCAAGAAGGCGGACAGCAAAAACATTGGAGGGTTCCCCCGTGGATCACGTCTCTACGCAGTCGGCGGCCTGGATGCTCCTGGCGCTGCTATCAAGCGCTGGGTTCTTTGGCCTGCTTATGTGCAGGGCAACGCTTCGGTCAACGACCGCTTCCGACCTGCGCCGGGAGGCGGCTACATCAATGCTGAGACCGGCCAGCTTCTCGAATCTGAGTTCGCACCAACAGGCGGCGGTTTTTCTAGCTTTATCCGAGTGCGGACTACCCCACGGGCTGTCGATGCGTCAGGTCCGTTTTCGTGGTGGTCACGACCCGATGACAAGCCTACGTTGCATTGAGAGCAAACCATGACCGTCGATCAATTCACCGACCTCATTGGGCACATCAATGCCGGGCTTGCCGTCCTGCTGTTCGCGCTCGGCTTCATCGGAGGCCAGCAATGAAAGCGCGAATCGTTGCGTGGGTCATCGTCCTGGGTCTGGCGTATGCGGGCTATTCCTTCGCCTCGAAATGGGACAACCCGTGGGGCAAGGTCGCTGTGCCTGTCACTGCGGTGATGCCCTCCATGCCGCAGTGCGGAGAGGACTGCAAGAAATGACTGCTCTTGTCGCTGCGTACCTCAGTGCATGGGCCTTCGGCTACGTCCTCGGCTTCAAGCTCAAGATGATCCGCATCACCTTGGCAGCCGCCTAGAAATTGCCGTTCGGCAAACTGCTGCCAGTCGGCTACTGGCGTGTTCTTTCAGGAGTGTTTTCTATGAACAAGCGTTTCGCACAAATCGCGGCCGGTGCAGCCGGTCTGGCCGGTTCCGTGTCGGCCTTCGCGGTCGATCCGGCCACCGGCCTGGAAGCGGTGTCGAGCCTGTCCGGTTCCAGCACCGGCTACGGTCCCGTCATGTTCGGCCTCGCCGTCACGGTGGTCGGCATCATGATTGGCGTGAAGTGGATCAAGCGCGCACGCGGCGCCGCTTAAGCCTCGGGCTTTTTCTGGTGGGCACCCTCACGGGTGTTCACTGGTAAACGTCTGGAGCAACCATGGACCGCATCGCGCTTCTCTTTCTCGCTTTGGCACTCGCCGCCTGTGCAGCAACCAACCGCCGCGATGATGCGTTTAAGGATCGCATTCGTGCCTGCGGGACCGTCATCGGCCCGTGCGGGAGTCAGGTGTGGTGAGGCTGCTTCGCGGTCTTTTCTGCGTTTCCGTTCTCCTGCTGTCTAGTCTTGCTGCGCATGCGCTTGTGCCGCAGATTCAGACGTGGCAATCGTGGTACAGCGGTGGCGGTCCGCATTTGTATGGCTTCTCTAGTTGGTCTGCGGGGTGTCTTGGTCAAGCCGATGTGGTGAATGACAAGGCAAAGGCGCAGGGCTATAAGTCGGGGACCGCGATCATCGTGACCGTCGATTCCAATTGCCAGGGTCAGTACACGAGGTTTGACAATTCGACGTTCAACAATGCTCCCATTTCGGTGGTGGCTGATGTGATGGCGTGCCCAGCGAACAGCGCTTCAGTCACAGGCGGTTGTCAATGCAATGCAGGCTATGACGAAAGCGGCGGGCAATGCGTTGCGCACGTCAACCAGTGCACTGGAAAAACCGGCGTTGTGAGTATTCTGAATTGGACGGAGGGTTATACGCGGTCACCTGATGAGGGTGATCGTCAGGCGGTGGGTCCGATCATGTCGCCGCCCCCTAGTGGGGAAGTGTGCGACGGTGGTTGTGCTGTTTCTTTGCAGACGAGCGGCCCCGGTGTCCAGCCCTACGTGAGCCAGTCGCCGACTGCCAACGGCCTCTATCGGCGTTCGGTGGACTACCCGAGTCTTGGTCTTGGTAAAGAGTGCACGATGGGTGCCGCCGATGCTGGTGCAAAGAAGGAAACGCCGCCTCCGGAATGTCCTGGCTCCGTTGGTGAGGTGGGTGGCAAGCCAGCTTGTGTAGGTACGGCTGCAAAGCCTATTTCCCCCACGCCGTTGGGTGCGGCCCCTGGTGCTGCGCCAAATGCTGGCAATCCGCCTGCTGGTGGCAAGCCAGCGAGTGGTGATGGTTCGGGTACAGGTAGTGCAGGGCGCACGCCTGGTACGGGTTCTGGGGACGCGAGGGGAGGTCCTAGCGGTGCTGGTGTGGGTGGCAAGGGCGGTGGTGCTGGGGGCACGGCATCGTCTTCTGCGGGTGGTACTGGTACGGGAGAGACGCCGACGCCCTGCGGTGCACCTGGGCAGGCGGAATGCGCGGTGAAGGTCAATGAGAAAGGTACGCCTGACGGTGCGGGCACCACCTACGACACCGCCAAAGCCAAGCTCGATGAAACCAAAACCAAAAACGATGAGCAGTTGACGAAAGCTGCTGGAACTGGTGACAAAGGCTTCTTCGAACCTGTGCGCTCCATGTTCTGGGCACCGCCCGTCGCCGCCTGCGAAACCTTCGATCTCCCGCAACAGGTCGGCAGTCTGAAGCTCGATCCGTGTGGTGTGGTCGATGGCGTTCGCATGGCGATGGCCCTGGTGTGGGCCGGTGGCGGCTTGTTCCTGTGTCTCGGAATGATCAAGAGGAGTTTCTGACATGCCTTTGCTCGCTGCTTTCATCGGCTCCCTCGCCAGTGGCCTGGCTACGCTGTTCGCCACGCAGATGGCGTACACCACGGCGCTCAAGCTCGCGGCCTATGTCACCTGGATCACCGTCGCGGGCGTCTTCATCGCCTCCGTCTTCGTCTGCTGCTCGGCCCTCTACGGCATGCTTGGTAGCGTGAGCGGTGGCGCAGGCTGGACCCGCTATCTCTGGATGGGCCTCGGCATGTTCATCCCGCAGAACGCCGGCGCGGTGATGGCCTGCGTGGCCTCGGTCTGGATCGCTTCCAGCGTCTGGAAGATTCAACGCATCGGCATCGAGAACTTCTCGAAATGACCGACTACGCATTGGCCGGCAAGAAGGGCACCGGCAAGAGCAAAAACGCCGTTCGCCTGTTCCGCGATCGCTACCTCAGGCGCAAGCGTCGATGCGCCACCAATCTTGACATCGACCTCAAAGCCATGTTCGGTGTGCACTCGAAGCAAACTTACGTGCGCGTGCCCGACAAGCCCACCGCGTTCGATCTGCTCGCGGCCGGCCATGGCAATCCCGAGAGCTACGATGAAGATCTCAACGGCGGGCTGTTCCTTGATGAAATGGGCACCTGGCTCAACACCCGGACCTTCGCCGACAAGGAGCGTGCTGCCACCCTCGATTTCTTCGCGCATGCACGCAAGCACGGATGGGACACCTACTACATCATGCAGAACGTCCTGCAGGTCGATAAGCAGCTGCGCGAAGCCTTCATTGAGCAGACCGTGCGCCACACTCGATTCGACAAGGTTCGCGTGCCCTTCATCGGCTGGTTGCTCGCGCTGCTGTTCGGCGACAAGGCCGGCTATCTCCCTCGCTTTCACCTGGCTGTGGCCCGCATGGGCACCAACCCGCAGGAAATGGCTGCGGACCGCGCGACCTACACCGGCAAGGACATTGAGAAGTGCTACGACACCCGCCAGGTCTTCAAGCACGACTACCCGCACGGCACGCACTCGGTCCTCTCGCCCTGGCACATCGAGGGTCGCTTTCTCGCGCCCGAGAAGCTTGGTTTCTGGGCTCAAGCATGGTTGGCCTTGACCAAGCCGGAAAAGCCCGCCAAACGGGCGCCCAGGACCTTTGACCCGGGGTGGGCACGCGTCGTCAGCCTGTGCCGTCAGTTGCCGCCCGCCGAGCGGCTCGGCGTCATGGCTCGATACGCGAGGGCAAGCGCGGGCCGGTAGCCCTGCGCTAGCGGGGCGGACGGTCAAGCGCCGCCGTCGCCGCTCGTGGTCCAGTTCGTCATCCCCCTTGAACTCGCCCCCTCATTGCTAAGCCGGAAGTTCGGGGACCCGCTTGCGGGGGAAAGACCCTCGTGCACCCTGTACCCGGCAATTCGTCGCTGCGATCAATCTGCCCGCATGTCTGGAAGGTTTGCCGTTGGTGCTTTGCCTGGCTCTCTTCGCCCGTTGCTTCGGCCTTGTGCCATGCCCTCTTTGACTCCGTCTCGCACCGCGGCTTTGACTACGAGATAGAGCACATAAAACAAGGCTGTGGTGATCACTGCACCGATCACGGCCTGAAAGATCAGACCTTGCCACATGGCGTTTTGAAGTTCCTGAAGATGCCTATCCATTCCCGCTCCTCAACGTGTTGTTGCCAAATGTRCTATGCTATGAAAACAATAGCGCTTAGTGAGGCGGGCTGATGTTGGTTGGCTATGCGAGGGTGTCCACGAATGAACAGGAAACGCAGCTTCAGCTGGACGCATTGAAAGCGGCGGGAGTCCGCACGATCTATGCGGAGAAGACGAGCGGGATTGGCCCTCGGCCAGAGCTGCACCGGGCGCTAGGTGCGCTGCGACCTGGTTACACGCTGGTGGTCTACAAGGTGGATCGGCTCGCCCGGAGTCTCAAGGACCTGTTGCATCTGCTCGAGCGTTTGCGTTCAGGCGGTGCGTCGTTGCGATCACTGACCGAGCCGGTTGACACTTCGTCAGCGATGGGCGAGTTGGTGCTGCAAATTCTGGGAGCTGTTGCGCAGTTCGAACGGTCGATCATCCGGGAGCGCTGCGAGGCCGGTCGGGTTGCAGCGAGGGCAAGGGGGGTTAGATTCGGGCGACAGCGGATGTTTTCCAAGACTGAAGACCGATTGGCCTTTGAGCTTTACACCCGTGGGAATCTGAGTTTCAAGGAGATAGGTGGGCTGCTTGGTGTGAGCTACACCGCCGCCAGGGACGCGGTTCGGCGGGAGATTGCCTTCCGCCGCTGACCGAAATTTTTAACGTACATTGAGTAGCAATTCTAGGAGCCACCATGATCAAAGTCAGCATTCCCGCAGTCGTCACTCGCAACATGACCGGTGTCGGCAAGACCTCCAACAAGCCGTACAACCTCGAATTCCAGACGGTCTACGTGCACACCATCGGCAAGGACGAACAAGCCGTACAACCTCGAATTCCAGACGGTCTACGTGCACACCATCGGCAAGGACG
>NZ_JBFTPJ010000218.1:0-7102 GCF_056398445.1 Variovorax sp. 01T439_2 | reverse complement strand
CGCCGATACCGAGCGATACCACGCACAGCGAGGCGTAGAGCCAGCCCAGCTGGCTCGGCGTCACCGAGCAATTGCGCTTCAGGAACCAGTGGATGTTCTGGCCTGAAACGGTGGCAAAACGAAACACGGAATTCGACACGGGCGAGTTCAGCAAATCGGTGCGTCGACGGCTGCCCAACCCCTTGTCTCCACAGGATCGGACAGACCTCGTTCGCGGAACACTACCCGCGAGTTTCACGCAACGGCGGATTGTAGCGGGTAGACACAGGCGCCCGGTCGCGGATGCGGGAGTGAGCCGGGCGCGCCGCTCAGGCGCCCGGCCGCCCGCGCTGCAGCATCGAGCGCATCTCGCGCAGCGACACCGCGCTCTCGGCCGAAAGCGCCACGCGCGGCGCGGGCTTGAAGGCATGGCCGTAGATGACCTCGAAGGTCAGCGCGATGCGCCCGCCGCCCTCCTGCGCCGGCGCCAGTTCGGGCAATGCGTGCTTGAGCGCCTGGTGCCATGCCTTGCCGCGAAGCGCCGGGAAGCGCGCCGGATGCAGGTTGCGCCCGAGCGTGCGCAGCTCGGCCAGTGCCGCTTCGGGCGTGGCCCAGGTGAGCACGATGCGTTCCATGTCCATCACCGGCTCGGCGAAGCCGGCATGCACCAGCATGTCGCCCCAGTCGTGCATGTCGGTGTATTCGTGGCCCGCGGCCGGCCAGCCCAGGCGCGCGTGCAGCGCCCGCAGCTCGCGCACCGTGTCGGGGCCCAGGCACGAGAACATCAGGAAGCCGTCGGTCGCCACCAGCCGGTGCCAGCGCGCGATGAGCGCCTCGGGGTCGGCCGCCATGTGCAGCGACATGTTGGCCCAGAGCAGGTCCACGCCGTCTTCGGGCGGTGCGTCGAAGCGCAGCTTGCTGCCCTGCCAGCGTCGCGCGCTCCACCAGGGCGCGGCCAGCGCCTCGCCGGCCGCGGCGGCCAGGTTCGCTTCGGGTTCGATCACGAAGCAGGCGGCTTCGCGGTAGCGCCGGGCCACCAGCTCGTGCGCCTCGAGGCCGCCGCGCAGCGGCGCCCAGTCGGCCCAGGTGCGCGGCTGCGCCTTGATCCATTGCAGCCGGTCTTCCATGCGGCGGCCGATTTCCTCGTGCAGCCAGGGCGAGCCGTCGGCGGGCGCGAGCCGGCTCCAGCGTGCGGCCGCCGTGGGATCGATGGTCGGCGGTCTTCTTGCGGGGTCGGTGGCCATGGGGCCGTGAGTATATTGAGCCCATGTTCAGCCGTTGGGCCGACCGGCCTTTGACCTCTCTGCTCGCACGGCTGCCCAGCCAGTGCGAGGTGTGCCGCGCATGGCCCTCGCGCCGCATCTGCGATGCCTGCGTGGCGCGCTTCGCGCCGCCGGCCGCGCGCTGCGGCAGCTGCGCCCTGCCGGTGCCCGAGGGCGTGGCGCGGTGCAGCGAATGCATGCGCGATCCGCCGCCGCTCGATGCCTGCTTCGCAGCCTGCGCCTATGCGTGGCCCTGGCCCGATTGCATCGCTCAATTCAAGTTCCACGGCGAGGCCGGCTGGGCCGGGCCGCTCGCCACGCTGATGCGCAGCGTGCCGTGGGTGGAGCCGGCGCTGGAGCAATGCGACCGGGTGCTGCCGATGCCGATGGCGCCGGCCCGGCTGCGCGAGCGCGGCTTCAACCAGGCGCTCGAACTGGCGCGCCGGCTCGCGCCCGCCAAGACCGACGCGGCGCTGCTGCTGCGTACCCGCGAGACGCCGGCGCAGAGCGGCCTCGCGCGCGCCGAGCGCCTTGGCAACCTGCGCGGCGCCTTCGCGGTAGAGCCCTTGCGCGCCCACGAGCTGCAAGGCCGGCGCGTGGTGCTGGTCGACGACGTGATGACCAGCGGTGCCTCGCTGTTCGCGGCCGCCGCGGCGCTGCGGCTGGCGGGCGCGGCGCACGTTACGGCCCTGGTGTTCGCGCGCACCGATCCGCCGCATTGAGCACCGCGACAATCGGCGCATGTTCCATATCGTCCTGGTCCAGCCCGAAATCCCGCCGAACACCGGCAACGTGATCCGCCTTGCCGCCAACACCGGCTGCACGCTCCACCTGGTCGAGCCGCTGGGTTTTTCGATGGACGACCGCCTGCTGCGCCGCGCCGGGCTCGACTATCACGAATACGCCGAAGTGAAGCGCCACGCCGGCTGGCAGGCGCTGCTCGAGGCCGAGCGGCCGGCCGCCGAGCGCATGTTCGCGCTCACCACGCGCGGCACGCGGGCCGTGCACGACGTGCGCTTCCAGCCGGGCGACTGGCTGGTGTTCGGCTCGGAGACCAGCGGCCTGCCCCCCGCTGTACGCGAGGGCTTTGCCGAACCGCAGCGCCTGCGGCTGCCGATGCGCGAAGGACAGCGCAGCCTGAATCTGTCGAATGCCGTGGCGGTGACCGTCTTCGAGGCCTGGCGCCAGAACGGCTTCGGCTGAGCAAAGGCCTCAGCGGTAGCGGCGCACCACCGATTCGGCCACGCAGGCCGGCTTGGCCGCGCCTTCGAGCTCGATCGTGGCTTCCCAGGTCATCTGGATGCCGTCGTCGGCGATCGGCTCCGCCGTGAGCAGCTTCATGCGCGCGCGCAGCCGCTTGCCCACCGGCACCGGCGACATGAAGCGCACGCGGTTCAGGCCGTAGTTCACGCCCATGCGCGACTCGACCACATCGAGCGCCGCCTCGAAGAAACGCGGCAGCAGCGACAGCGTGAGGAAGCCATGGGCGATCGGCCCGCCGAAGGGCCCGGCCTTGGCGCGCTCGATGTCGACATGGATCCACTGGTGGTCGCCCGTGGCCTCGGCGAACTGGTTCACCTGCTCTTGCGTGATGGTGATCCAGTCGCTCACGGCAACTTCCTGGCCGACGCAGGCCGCAAGATCCTGGAGCGTCTGGAATGTCTTTTTGGTCATGCGCGGCATTCTGGCGCGAAGGCCGGCGGCGCGGCTGTCGGCCTTGCGACAGCCGCGATCCTCAGCCTTCGAGCCAGTCGCAGATCGGCTGCCACTGCGCCAGGTCGCGCTGCACCCGGCCCGGCGCGATGTCGAACAGCGTGAGCCCGCGCGCCGCGAGCTGCACGTAGTTTTGGGTGTCGCGCAGTTCGCCCAGCACCGGCACGCCAAGGCTGGCGATGAACTCGTGCAGCCGGTCGGCCGCCAGGGTGCGGGCGTTCACGCGCATGCCCACGAGGCTGATCTTCGTCTTTTCGGCGCGGCGCTGCTCCTTCAGCCGGTCGAGGAAATCGCGCGTGGCGTAGATGTCGAAGATGCTCGGCTGCAGCGGCACGATCACCCGGTCGGCCAGCGCCAGCACCTCCTTGAAGCGCCAGCCGTGCAGGCCGGCGGGGGTGTCGAGCACCGCATGCGTGGTGCCGCGCGGCGGCCGCACCACGGCGCTGTCGCCGGTGGCTTCCCAGGTGGCGATGGCCCGCGCCTGCGGCGGGCGCAGGCCCAGCCAGAGGCGCGAGGACTGCTGGCGGTCCACGTCGCCCAGCATCACCGCATGGCCGCGGCTCGCAAAGTAGCCCGCAATGTTGGTTGCGAGCGTCGATTTGCCCACGCCACCCTTGGGATTGGCGACCAGAACCACCGGCATAGCATCTCCTCCAGAGCTGGAAACCTCCGCATCGTAGCGACACGGGATGCGTTCGGCCCCGGCAAGCGCCAAACCTGCGCTATGTTCGCGGCATGACGACAACAACATCGGCCGCCGGCGACACCGGCGGCATCTACGTGCTCGCGGCCCATCCGCACTGGCGCGACTCGCGCGTGAACCGGCGCATGCTGGCCGCCGCGCGCGGCGTGCCGGGGGTCGATGTCAACGACATCTACGGCAGCTACCCGGACTTCTCGATCGACGTCGAGGCCGAACACGCCCGGCTCGCCAGGGCCAGCCTGGTGGTGCTGCTGCACCCGATCCAGTGGTATTCGATGCCGGCGCTGCAAAAACTCTGGCTCGACGACGTGCTCAGCTACGGATGGGCCTACGGCCCAGGCGGCACGGCCCTGCAGGGCAAGGACTGCTGGCTGGTCGCCACCACGGGAAGCCCCGAGGCGAGCTACCACCCCCAGAGCTACCACCGCTATTTCTTCGACGCCTTCCTGCCGCCCTACGAGCAGACCGCGGCGCTGTGCGGCATGCGCTTCCTGCCGCCGCTGGTCTTGCACGGCGCGCGCAGCGCCGCGGAGGACGAGGTGGCGGCACACGTCGAGGTGTTCGCCCAGCGGCTCGGCAGCTACCCGCAATGGCCCGAGCTCGAGGAGCTCGACGCCTGCGTGGCCTGCCCGGTGCCCGAAACCGACCGCCCGGCCGAAGCCGATGGCCTGGACGAGGCGGCGTCTGCCGCCAACGATGAACAGAACGACGAAAAAGGCATGGCCTGAGCATGGAACACGCACCCGCCTGGCTGACCAACAGCCTGATCTATCTGGGCGCCGCCGTGCTGGTGGTGCCGCTGTCCAAGGCGCTGGGCCTGGGCTCCATCATCGGCTACCTCGTGGCCGGCATCGCGATCGGCCCGTGGGGGCTCGGGCTCGTCTCCAGCGTGGAGGACGTGCTGCATTTCGCCGAATTCGGCGTGGTGCTGATGCTGTTCCTCGTGGGCCTGGAGCTCGAACCCAAGCGCCTGTGGAACCTGCGCCGGCCGATCTTCGGCTGGGGCACCGCGCAGGTGCTGAGCTGCGCCGCGGTGCTGTTTGCCGTCGGCTTTGCCGCGGGCGTGGCGTGGCGGGTGGCGCTGGTGGCGGCGCTCGGCCTGGCGCTGTCTTCCACCGCCATCGCGCTGCAGGTGCTGGGCGAACGCAACCTGCTGAAGACCCCGAGCGGCCAGGCGGGCTTCTCGATCCTGCTGTTCCAGGACGTGGCGGCCATTCCGATCCTCGCGCTGCTGCCGCTCTTGGCCGGCGCCACGGCGGCCGAGCAGTCGCTCAGCGGGCTGGACCGCACGCTCGAGGGCCTGAAGATCGTCGGCGTGATCGCCGGCATCATCCTCGGCGGCCGGCTGGCCCTGCGTCCGCTGCTGCGCTGGATCGCGCGCAGCAACACGCCCGAGATCTTCACCGCCGCGGCGCTGCTCCTGGTGGTGGCCATCGCCGCGCTGATGCAGTTCGTGGGCCTGTCGATGGCGCTGGGCGCCTTCCTTGCCGGCGTGCTGCTGGCCGAGAGCGAATACCGGCGCGAGCTCGAGACCGACATCGAGCCCTTCAAGGGCCTGCTGCTGGGSCTGTTCTTCATKGCCGTGGGCATGTCGATCAACTTCGGCGTGCTGATCGCGAGCCCGGGGCTGATGGCGCTGCTGGTGGTCGGCTTCATGGCCATCAAGCTGGCCGTGATCTACGCGCTGGCCAAGGCCATGGGCCTGGCCTACCAGGAGCGGCCGGTGTTCACGCTGCTGCTGGCGCAAGGCGGCGAGTTCGCGTTCGTGGTGTTCCAGGCCGCGGGCCCCGACGTACTGCCGCCCGAGACCACCTCGCTCCTGATCGGCGCGGTGGCGCTGTCGATGCTGCTGTCGCCGCTCCTGCTGGTGCTGCTCGACAAGTTCGTGCTGCCGCGCTACAGCCGCAGCAACGGCACGCAGCTGGAAGAAATTTCGGAGCAGCAGGACGCCAAGGTGCTGATCTGCGGCTTCGGGCGCTACGGCCAGATCGTGGGCCGCATGCTGATATCGCAGGGCCTGCGCGTGACGGTGCTCGACCACGACGCCGACACCGTGGAGGGCCTGCGCCAGTTCGGCTTTCGCGTGTTCTACGGCGACGCGACGCGGCTGGACCTGCTGCGCACCGCGGGCGCCGGCACGGCCAAGGCCATCGTGGTGGCGGTGGACGACATCGAGCAGTCGCTGGAGATCGTCGATCTCGTGAAGGAGCACTTTCCGAAGGCCCGCATCATCGCGCGGGCGCGCAACGTGAACCACCTGTTCCAGCTGCGCGACCGCGGCGTGACGGACGTGGAGCGCGAAGTGTTCGAGTCGTCGCTGCGCAGTGCGCGCACCGCGCTCGAGGCGCTGGGCTGGCCGGCGCACGAGGCGCGCGAATCGGCCATGCGCTTTCGCCGCCGGAACCTCAAGCTCAGCGACGAGATGTACCCGCACTACAAGGACCGCGCCCAGCTGATCGCGGCCAGCAAGGCCGGCCGCCAGCAGTTCGAGGAACAGATGGCGCGCGAACGCGAGGAACGGCAGCGCCGCTCGGGCCTCGACTGGGACCTGATCGAGGAAAAGGAAGAGGCGGACGCGTAGCCCGCGCCGGGCCCCGCCTACTGGCGCTCAGCCCTCCAGCTTCAGCAGCCTGACCGCATTGCCCTTCAGGATGCCCGGCATCACCTCGGGCTTGAAGCCGGCGGTCTCGAAGTCCTTCATCCAGCGGTCGGGCGTGATCAGCGGATAGTCGCTGCCGAACAGGATGCGGTCCTTCAGCAGCGTGTTGGCGTACTGCACCAGCTGCTTCGGAAAATACTTGGGGCTCCAGCCCGAAAGGTCGATCCAGACGTTCGGCTTGTGCGTGGCCACGCTCAGCGCCTCGTCCTGCCAGGGAAAGCTGGGGTGCGCCATCACGATCTGCATGTCGGGAAAGTCGATGGCCACGTCGTCCAGGTGCATCGGGTTGCTGTACTCCAGCCTGAGGCCCCCGCCGCAGCGCATGCCCGAGCCGATGCCGCTGTGGCCGGTGTGGAAGATGGCCGGCAGCTTGTGCTCGGCAATCACCTCGTACAGCGGCCAGGCCATCTTGTCGTAGGGGTGGAAGGCCTGCACCGTCGGGTGGAACTTGAAGCCCTTCACGCCGTGCTCTTCAATCAGGCGCCGCGCCTCGCGCGCGCCCATCTTGCCCTTGTGCGGATCGATGCTCGCGAAGGCGATCATCATGTCGCTGTTCTTCTGTGCGGCTTCGGCGATTTCCTCGTTCGGGATGCGGCGGCGGCCCATGTTCGATTCGGCATCGACCATGAACATCACCAGCCCGATCCTGCGTTCACGGTAGTAGGCCACGCTCTCGGCAATGGTGGGCCGGCCGCTGTAGACGAAGTACTTGTCGGCGGCGCGGTCGTATTCCTCGCCGTAGTTGTCGAACGGGTTCAAGCAGCTCACTTCGGCGTGGGTGTGGAT
>NZ_JBFTPJ010000217.1:0-7113 GCF_056398445.1 Variovorax sp. 01T439_2 | reverse complement strand
CCTCGGCCTCGCCCACCACCAGCGCGGCTTCGGCGCGGCGGCGCTCGGCCGGTGTGAGCGTGGGCAGCCACGGGATGCCGCCGAGTTCGGCACTGCTAGGGGGACGAACTCGGTCCTTGATGGAACCGCCCAGCACGTTGCGTTGATTGGGATTGCCGTGAGGCATCGGGAAACTCCGGGGAGTAGTGTCCCTAGGATTGTCGTTGGAACGACAACACGGCGTCAAAGTGGGGCCTACGATCCGCCCACTGTGCAAACCACCGCCCCCACCTTTCCCCGTCTGCTGCTTGCGCATGCGCAAGCCCAGCCCCAGGCGCCCGCCATCCGCGAGAAGGATCTCGGCATCTGGCAAACCTGGAGCTGGAGCGCCGTGGCGCAGGAAGTGCGCGAAATGGCCTGCGGCCTCGCGAGCCTGGGCTTCAAGCCCTTCGACAACCTGTCCATCGTGGGCGCCAACCGCCCGCACCTGTACATGGCGGTGCTCGCAGCGCAGAGCCTGCGCGGCGTGCCGGTGCCGCTCTACCAGGACGCGGTGGCCAGCGAGATGGTCTTCATGCTGCAGGACGCGGCCATCGACTTCGTGATCGTCGAGGACCAGGAACAGGTCGACAAGCTGCTCGAATGCCGCGAGCTGCAGAAGGACCAGCAGCACGGCATCCGCCACATCATCTACGACGACCCCAAGGGCCTGCGCCACTACGACCAGCCCGGGCTCATGAGCTACGAGCAGCTGCGCGAACTGGGCCGCGAATTCGACAAGACCCACGTCGGCTACTACGACCGCGCGGTGGCCGGCGGCGAGGCCACCGATGTCGGCGTGATCCTCTACACCTCGGGCACCACCGGCCGGCCCAAGGGCGTGTGCCAGACGCATGCGAGCTTCATCGCGGCGGGCCGCGGCGGCGTCGAGACCGACAGGCTCGGCCCCGGCGACAACATCATGAGCTACCTGCCGATGGCCTGGGTCGGCGACCACCTGTTCTCGGTGGCGCAATGGCTGGTGGGCGGCTTCACGCTCAACTGCCCCGAGTCGTCCGAGACGGTGATGAACGACATGCGCGAGATCGGCCCGAGCTACTACTTCGGCCCGCCGCGCACCTTCGAGGGCCTGCTCACGGCCGTGTCGATCCGCATGGAAGACGCGGCCGCGCCCAAGCGCTGGCTGTACGGCAAGTTCATGGCGCTCGCGCAGCGCGTGGGCGCCGACATCCTGAACGGCGCGCCGGTGGGCACGGGCGACCGGCTGATGTACAGCCTTGGCAACCTGCTGGTCTACGGGCCGCTGCGCAACGTGTTGGGCATGAGCCGCATCCGCGTGGCCTACACGGCCGGCGCGGCCATCGGGCCGGACCTGTTCCGCTTCTACCGCTCGATCGGCGTCAACCTCAAGCAGTTCTACGGCCAGACCGAGACCTGCGCGTACGTGTGCCTGCAGCAGGACGGCAAGGTCAAGCTGCAGACCGTGGGCACGGCCGCGCCGGGCATCGAACTGAAGATCGCCGAGGACGGCGAGGTGCTGGTGCGCGGCGTCTCGGTGCTCAAGGAATACTACAAGCGCCCCGACGCCACGGCCGAGGTGCTCGACGCCAACGGCTACTTCCACACCGGCGACGCGGGCGTGCTCGACAGCGAGGGCCACCTGCGCATCATCGACCGCGCCAAGGACGTGGGCCGGCTCGCGAGCGGCGCGATCTTTGCGCCCAACTACATCGAGAACAAGCTCAAGTTCTTCCCGCAGATCAAGGAAGCCGTGTGCTTCGGCAACGCACGCGAGGAGGTCTGCGCGGCCATCAACATCGACTTCGAGGCGGTGGGCAACTGGGCCGAGCGCCGGGGGCTGGCCTATGGCGGCTACGTCGACCTGGCCGGCAAGCCCGAGGTGCTGGCGCTCGTCGCCGAATGCATCGCCAAGGTGAATGCCGACCTGGCGAGCGAAGACGGCATGGGCGAGACGCAGATCGCGCGCTTCCTGGTGCTGCACAAGGAGCTCGACCCCGATGACGACGAGCTCACGCGCACGCGCAAGGTGCGGCGCGGCTTCATCGCAGAGAAATACGCGGTGCTGGTCAGCGCGCTGTACGGCGGCAAGAGCGAGCAGTTCATCGAGACCCAGGTCAAGTTCGAGGACGGACGCACGGGGGTTGTCAGCGCCACGCTGAAGATCACCGAAGCCAAGACCTTCCCCATCGTGAAGGCCGCTGCATGAGCAATCGGAAAATCGGCGAGGTCATCCTCGACGTGCAGAACATCAGCCTGAGCTTCGGCGGCGTGAAGGCGCTCACGGACATCAGCTTCAACGTGCGCGAGCATGAAGTGCGGGCCATCATCGGACCGAACGGCGCGGGCAAGAGCTCGATGCTCAACTGCATCAATGGCGTGTACTGGCCGCAGCAGGGCTCCATCACCTTCCGCGGCCAGACCTTCAAGCACATGAACTCGCGCCAGGTGGCCGAGATGGGCGTGGCGCGCACCTTCCAGAACCTGGCGCTCTTCAAGGGCATGAGCGTGCTCGACAACATCATGACCGGGCGCAACCTCAAGATGAAGAGCGGCCTGCTCGCCCAGGCGCTGCGCTGGGGACCGGCCGAGCGCGAGGAGCTGCAGCACCGCGAGTTCGTCGAGCACATCATCGACTTCCTGGAGATCCAGGCGCACCGCAAGACGCCGGTGGGCCGCCTGCCCTACGGCCTGCAAAAGCGCGTCGACCTGGGCCGCGCGCTCGCGATGGAGCCGCAGGTGCTGCTGCTCGACGAGCCGATGGCCGGCATGAACGTGGAGGAAAAGCAGGACATGAGCCGCTTCATCCTCGACGTGAACGACGAGTTCGGCGCGACCATCGTTCTCATCGAGCACGACATGGGCGTGGTGATGGACATCTCCGACCGCGTGGTGGTGCTGGACTACGGCAAGAAGATCGGCGACGGCACGCCCCACGAGRTGCGCAACAACGAAGACGTGATCCGGGCATACCTGGGCGTGGAGCACTGAGATGGGATTTTTTCTCGAAACCCTGTTCGGCGGCCTGATGGTCGGCATGCTCTATTCGCTGATCGCGATCGGCTTCGTGCTGATCTACAAGGCCTCGGGCGTCTTCAACTTTGCGCAGGGCGCGATGGTGCTGTTCGCGGCGCTCGCGATGGCGCGCTTTGCCGAATGGTTCCCGCAGTGGTTCGGCTTCGAGAGCCAGGTGCTCGCGAACATCCTGGCCTTCATCGCGGCCATGGGGGTGATGGTGATCGTGGCCTGGCTGATCGAGCGGCTCGCGCTCAGCAAGCTAGTGAACCAGGAAGGCATCACGCTGCTGATGGCCACGCTGGGCATTGCCTATTTCCTCGATGGCGTGGGCCAGACGATCTTCGGCAACGACATCTACAAGATCGACGTGGGCATGCCCAAGGAACCGCTGATGGTGCTGCAGGGCACCTTCCAGGGCGGCCTGCTGCTGAGCCAGGAAGACCTGGTGGCCGCGCTGGTGGCCGCGGGCCTGGTGGTGGTGCTGGCCGTGTTCTTCCAGAAGACCGCCACGGGCCGCGCGCTTCGCGCCGTGGCCGACGACCACCAGGCCGCGCAGTCGATCGGCATTCCGCTCAAGCGCATCTGGGTGATCGTGTGGTCGGTGGCGGGCTTCTCGGCGCTGGTGGCCGGGGTCATCTGGGGCTCGAAGCTGGGCGTGCAGTTCTCGCTCTCGCTGGTGGCGCTGAAGGCGCTGCCGGTGGTGATCCTGGGCGGCCTCACCTCGATACCGGGCGCGATCATCGGCGGCCTGCTGATCGGCGTGGGCGAGAAGCTTTCTGAAATTTATCTCGGCCCCATGCTCGGTGGCGGCATCGAGATCTGGTTCGCGTATGTACTCGCACTGGTGTTCCTGCTGGTCCGTCCGCAGGGGTTGTTCGGCGAAAAAATCATTGATCGGGTCTGAGATGCAACGCCCCCACGCTCATCACTTCGTGTATCGCTGCCCCCCGAGGGGGCRCTCAATGCCCTTCGGGCGGCCGGACGGTCATTGATATGTTCTACAGAGAGAACGGCCAGTTCAAGTCGAGCTACCGCGCCGACCAGCAGATCTTCCCGATCGCGCAGGACCGCATCGCGATGTTGGTGCTGCTGCTCGCGGCCTTCGTCGCGGTGCCGCTGGGCGTGTCGGACTACTGGATGCGCGCCATCCTCACGCCCTTTCTGATCCTGTCGCTCGCGGCGCTGGGCCTCAACATCCTGGTCGGCTATTGYGGGCAGATCTCGCTCGGCACCGGCGCCTTCATGGCGGTGGGCGCGTACGCGGCCTACAACTTCCAGGTGCGCATCGACGGCATGCCGCTGATCGCCTCGCTGCTGCTGGGCGGCCTGTGCGCCACGGTGATCGGCGTGCTGTTCGGCATTCCGAGCCTGCGCATCAAGGGGCTGTACCTGGCGGTGGCCACGCTGGCGGCGCAGTTTTTTACCGACTGGGCGTTCCTGCGCATCCAGTGGTTCACCAACAATTCTTCTTCTGGCTCGGTGAGCGTGGCGGGGCTCAATGTGTTCGGCGTGCCGATCGAATCGCCGGTGCAGAAATATCTGTTCTGCCTCGTCTTCGTGGTGGTGTTCGCGCTGCTCGCGAAGAACCTGGTGCGCAGCGCCATCGGCCGCGAATGGATGGCGATGCGCGACATGGACGTGGCGGCCGCGGTGATCGGCATCCGCCCGGTGTACGCCAAGCTCACGGCCTTTGCGGTGAGCAGCTTCATCGTGGGCGTGGCGGGCGCGCTGTGGGGCTTCATCCACCTGGGCGCGTGGGAGCCGGCGGCGTTCAGCATCGACCGCTCGTTCCAGCTGCTGTTCATGGTGATC
Organism: Variovorax sp. 01T439_2; assembly: GCF_056398445.1. Classification (NCBI taxonomy): domain Bacteria; kingdom Pseudomonadati; phylum Pseudomonadota; class Betaproteobacteria; order Burkholderiales; family Comamonadaceae; genus Variovorax; species Variovorax sp. 01T439_2. Next base: position 2,286 of record NZ_JBFTPJ010000217.1, on the reverse strand, counting down.
ATCGGCGGGCTCGGCTCGATCATGGGCAGCTTCTTCGGTGCCGCGTTCATCGTGCTGCTGCCGCTCTTTTTGAACCAGCTGCCGGGGTGGCTGGGCTTCTCGATTTCCACGGCGCTGGCCTCGCACCTGGAGACCATGATCTTCGGCGCACTGATCGTGTTCTTCCTGATCGTCGAGCCGCACGGGCTGGCGCGGCTGTGGTCCACCGCCAAGGAAAAGTTGCGGCTCTGGCCCTTCCCCCACTGATTTTTCCGTTCGTAGAAACCGGCACCGAGGTGCCCACATAAGGAGACAGGCATGAAACTGAAATCGCTCGCTCTGACCGCCGCCCTGGTGGCCAGCACCCTCGGCGCGCTGCTTGCGCCATCGCTCGCCCAGGCGCAGGCCAAGGAACAGTTCTTTCCGCTGCTGGTGTACCGCACCGGCCCCTATGCGCCCAACGGCACGCCCTGGGCCAACGGCAAGCAGGACTACATCAAGTACATCAACGCCACCGGCGGCATCAACGGCGTGAAGATCACGTACGAAGAGTGCGAGACCGGCTACGCCACCGACAAGGGCGTGGAGTGCTACGAGCGCCTGAAGGGCCGCCCCGGCGTGACGCTGTTCGACCCGCAGGCCACCGGCATCACCTTTGCGCTGACCGACAAGGTGCCCACCGACAAGATCCCGCTCATCACGCTGGGCTACGGGCTGTCGGCGTCGCAGGACGGCAGCGTGTTCAAGTGGAACTTCCCGCTGATGGGCAGCTACTGGACCGCGGCCGACATCCTGATCCAGCACATCGGCAAGAAGGAAGGCGGCATGGACAAGCTCAAGGGCAAGAAGATCGCCCTCGTGTACCACGACTCGCCGTTCGGCAAGGAGCCGATCCCGCTGCTGCAGGAGCGCGCCAAGCAGAACGGCTTCGAGCTGTCGCTGATTCCGGTCACCGCGCCCGGCGTGGAGCAGAAGTCCGCCTGGCTGCAGGTGCGCCAGTCGCGGCCCGACTACGTACTGCTGTGGGGCTGGGGCGTGATGAACTCCACCGCGCTGAAGGAAGCCGTGGCCACCGGCTATCCGCGCGAGAAGATGTATGGCGTGTGGTGGGCCGGCGCCGAGCCTGACGTGAAGGACGTGGGCGCCAACGCCAAGGGCTACAACGCGCTGGCGCTCAACACCTCGGGCACCGAGCCGAAGGTGATCCAGGAAATCCTCAAGCAGGTGCACGACAAGGGCCAGGGCACGGGGCCGAAGGACGAAGTGGGCTCGGTGCTCTACACCCGCGGCGTGATCATCCAGATGCTGGGCGTCGAAGCCGTGAAGCGCGCGCAGGAGCGCTTCGGCAAGGGCAAGGTCATGACCGGCGAGCAGGTGCGCTGGGGCATGGAGAACCTCGCGCTCGACCAGAAGAAGCTCGATTCGCTGGGCTTCTCGGGCGTACTGCGCCCGCTCGGCACCTCGTGCCAGGACCACATGGGCTCGACCTGGGCCCGCGTGCACACCTGGGACGGCGCCAAGTGGGGCGGCATGTCCGACTGGTACCAGGCCGACGAGCAGATCATCAAGCCAATGGTGAAGGTGGCGGCCGAGAAGTACGCGGGCGAAAAGAAGCTCACGCGCCGCGACGCGGCCGACTGCAGCATGTGACGGCTTGAGGAACCGTGGCGGCTCGCGAGAGCCGCCATTCGAAAGAACAGCCTCTTGTTGTTCTTTCGAATGCTTCGGACCACACCATGAGCGAACCCAACATCATCCTCAATGTCAACGGCATCGAGGTCATCTACAACCACGTGATCCTCGTGCTCAAGGGCGTGTCGCTCACGGTGCCCGAAGGCGGCATCGTGGCGCTGCTCGGCGGCAACGGCGCGGGCAAGACGACCACCTTGCGCGCGGTGAGCAACCTGCTCGCGGGCGAGCGCGGCGCGGTCACCAAGGGCACCATCGAGCTGCGCGGCGAGCGCATCGAGGCGCTGTCCCCGGCCGAGCTGGTGAAGCGCGGGCTGATCCAGGTGATGGAAGGCCGGCACTGCTTCGCGCACCTGACCATCGAGGAAAACCTGATGACCGGCGCCTACACGCGCACCGACGGCAAGGCCGCGGTGCAGCAGACGCTGGAGAAGGTGTATGCGTACTTTCCGCGCCTGAAGACCCGGCGCACTTCGCAGGCGGCCTACACCTCGGGCGGCGAGCAGCAGATGTGCGCCATTGGCCGCGCGCTGATGGCCAACCCGAACATGGTGCTGCTCGACGAGCCCTCGATGGGCCTGGCGCCGCAGATCGTGGAAGAGGTGTTCGAGATCGTGA
>NZ_JBFTPJ010000216.1:0-10046 GCF_056398445.1 Variovorax sp. 01T439_2 | reverse complement strand
TGCCCGGCTCGCAGCCGAGGTGCTGCGCAAGCGGCTCGACGGGCTGGCGCTGCGCGTGGACCTGATCGGCGCGCTGAGCATCCTGGGCGACGATGCCGGACGCATGCTCGCGGACACGCCCGACACGGGCCTGCGCGATGTGCGCCTGCGCGTGGCGGCCACGCATGCGGAGCGCGCGCAGGCCGAGCGCCTCGCGCACGAGGTCATGGCGCTCTACACCTGCGGACCCGCGGGCGGCGGCGGCGTGCGCACCGCGCTCACGCCGCGGCTCAATACCCTGTCGTGCCTGCTGCCGCGCGAAGCGGTGCCGGTGCGCTTCGAACTGCTCGGCGCGGAGGCCCTGGCATGAACACATCGACCGACGAGATGATCGAAGTGCCGCTCTACCGCGCGGCCCACGGCCGCACCGGCGACAAGGGCGACCGCTCCAACATCAGCGTGATCGCCTGGCACGCAGACCTCTACCCCTTGCTGGCCGAGCAGCTCACGCCCGAGCGCGTGTCGATGCAGTTCCGCCACCGCGCGCCCGCGCGGGTGCAGCGCTTCCTGCTGCCCCGGCTGCATGCGATGAACTTCGTGCTCGACGCGGTGCTCGACGGCGGCGTCAACGAAGCGCTGAACCTTGATGCGCACGGCAAGGCGCTGTCTTTCCTGCTGCTCGACATGCCCATCCGCGTGCCGCGCGCGCTCGTGCCGCTGCTGGCGGGGCCGTAGCGGCAGCCATCCATTTTTTTACCAGCCATCCATCCGGAGACAAAACAATGAAACGACGTTCCCTCACCCTTTCGGCCGCCGCGCTGGCCCTGGTGCCGCTGCTGGGCCACGCACAGCAGCAGGCCTTCCCGGAAAAGCCCATCACGTTCGTCGTGCCCTTTGCGGCCGGCACCGCCACCGACCAGATCGCGCGTGCGCTGGGCAACAGCATCACGGCCGAAACGAAGCAGCCCGTGGTGATCGACAACAAGGCCGGCGCCAGCGGCTTCATCGCCTCGCAGCAGGTGGCCAAGGCCGYGGCCGATGGCTACACCGTGCTGATCACCACCAACACCACGCATGCCGCCAACGAGCACCTGTTCAAGAAGCTGCCGTACGACCCGGTGAAAGACTTCGCGCCCGTCACCGCGCTCGGCAAGGGCGGGCAGATCATGGTGGTGAACCCGTCGTTCCCTGCCAAGAGCGTGGCCGAGTTCGTGGCGCTCGCGAAGAAGGAGCCGGGCAAGTACAGCTTCGGCAGCGGCAGTTCGTCCAGCCGCATGGCGGGCGAGCTGCTGCAGCAGATGGCCGACATCAAGCTGCTGCACGTGCCCTACAAGAGCAACACGCTCGCCGTCACCGACCTGCTGGGCGGCCAGATCCACATGATGATCACCGACGCGGCCACCGGCCTGCCGCAGGTCAAGGCCGGCAAGCTGCGCGCATTGGGCGTTTCGAGCGCCGCGCGTTCGCCGCTCGCGCCCGACGTGCCCACCATCTCGGAAGCCGGCGTGAAGGGCTACGAGATGGGCTACTGGTTCGCGGCCTATGCGCCCGCGAAGACGCCGCCGGCCGTGGTCAAGCGGCTCAACGAACTGCTGGTGAAGGCCGCGAAGAGCGCGTCCGCGAAGACGGCTTTCTACGAGCCCACCGGCACCGAGGTGTTCACCACCTCGCCCGAAGAGCTCGCCAGGTTCCAGACGGCCGAGTCGCAGAAGTGGGGCCGCATCGTGAAGGCCGCCGGCATCGAAGCCGAGTAGGGCGCGCACCGGCCGTAGCGGAGACCGGCACCGCGCAGACACCCCAACGAAGGAGACAAACCATGAAACGCTGGAGCCTGTTGGCTGCCACGGTGGCTTCGGCCGCCCTTTTTCTGAGCGCATGCGGCGGAAGCGGCGGTGGAGGGGGCGGTGGCTTCGTGCTGCCGCCGCCGGCCGCAACCACGCCGCCGCCGGCAACTGCCGAAGCGCCCAAGTTCAAGCTCGCGATCGCGAAGACCGAGGACGTGGCCGGCACCTTCGGCAGCGTCGGCGCCTACGAGAAGATCACCGGCACCTTCACGGGCGAGGTCGATCCGAAGGACGCACGCAACGCCATCATCCAGGACCTGTCGCTCGCGCCGCTCAATGCCAACGGCAAGGTCGAGTACAGCTCCGACTTCGTGCTCTTCAAGCCCAAGGACATGGGCAAGGCGAGCGGCGTGCTGCGCTACGACGCGCCGAACCGCGGCAACATCGTCAACCTCGACCCGTACTTTGCATCGCGCGGCTACGTGTTCCTCACGGCGGCGTGGCAGGGCGATGTGCCGGCCGCGGCGGGCAAGCTCACGCTCAAGGTGCCCGTGGCCCGCAATGCAGACGGCAGCAGCATCACCGGCACCTACCGCGCCGAGCTGCTGCCCACTGCGGCCAGCAACGATTCGCTGCCGCTGCCCGGCGGGCCGTTCAACGCGGCCATGCAGGCCTATGCGACCGCGAGCCTGGACAACACGCAGCCCGGCTACGTGCTCACGCGGCGCATCAACGAAGCCGATGCGCGCCAGCTCATTCCCGCGAGCGACTGGAAGTTTGCCAAGTGCAGCGCCGCCGCACCGTTCCCCGGCACGCCCGACGAGACGAACGTGTGCCTGCGCGACAAATGGGATCCGGCCTACATGTACGAGCTGGTCTACGTCGCGAAGGACCCGAAGGTCATGGGCCTGGGCCTTGCCGCGGTGCGCGACATGATCGCCTTCTTCCACCGCGAGGCGAGCGACGCCGCGGGCACCGCCAACCCTGTGGCGGCCGCCATCAGGAACACCATTGCCTCCGGCGTGTCGCAGTGCGGCAACTTCATGAAGACCTTCGTGCACCTGGGCTTCAACCAGGACCTCGCGGGGCGCAAGGTGTTCGACGGCGTGTTCGCGCAGATCGCGGCGCGGCAGACCAACATCAACATGCGCTTCGCGATTCCGGGCGGCGGCGGAGGCGTGCGCACCGACCACACGGCCTTCGGCCASGCCGGCACGCGCGGCCTTTCGAAGGACTACGTGGACGACGTGGCGCAGCGCCGCGGCGGCATCCTGTCGCGCTGCGAGGCGAGCGGCACCTGTCCCAAGCTCTTCATCGGCTTCAGCGGCACGGAGTTCTATGTGCTGCAGGGCTCGCCGCTTTTGACCGACGCCTGGGGCACGGCCGACCTCGTGCAGCCGGACAACGCGCGCATCTACTACTACGCGAGCACCCACCACCTGCTGGGCCTGCCCTCGCTGCCGGGCGCGAGCGCCGGGGCGCTCTACGCCACCAATGCCAATGCCGGCGTGGTGCCGGTGGTGCGCGCGCTCTACCAGAACCTGGAGGACTGGGTCGTCAAGGGCGCCACGCCGCCCGACAGCCAGGTGCCCAAGCTGGCCGACGCCACGCTGGTGCGCCCGCAGCAGCTGAAGTTTCCGTCCATTCCGGGCGCGAACTACACAGGCCTGGTCAACACCTATTCGCTGCTCGACTGGGGGCCGAACTACCGGCCGCAGGACGAGAGCGGCATTGCCACGCAGGTGCCGCCCGCCTACCTGGGCCGCGACTACGCCATCCTCGTGCCGCAGGTGGATGCCGACGGCAACGACATCGCGGGCATCCGCAGCCTCGACGTGGCGGTGCCGGTGGGCACCAACACCGGCTGGAACTACACCAGCAAGCCGGGCACCATCGACCTGGCAGGCTTGTTCGGCGCGTACTTTCCGTTTGCGAAGACGGCGGTCGAGCGTTCGGGCAGCGGCGATCCGCGGCCCTCGCTGCAGGAGCGCTACACCGACCAGGCCGGCTATGTTGCGGCCCTGACTGCCGCCGCCAACGACCTCGTCGCCAGGCGCTTCATGCTGCGCGCCGATGCGGATGCGGCCATTGCCAACGCGGCGGCGAATCCGGTGCTGCCTTAGCCCGAGTTCCTGCCGGCCGGCGCGGCGTGCACCGCAAAGCCCGCCTCGCCCGGTGCGATGTCGCCCCGCAGTGTGAGCGCGGGAATCTCGTAGTCGCCGGCGTTCTGCGGGCGGAACGGGATCGGCTCGGTGGTTGCGAGCGTATCGAGCCGGCGGCCCAGTTCTTCGGTGATGCGCGCGTAGGCCGCGGCATCGACCTTGCCGGTGCGGTACACCACGTAGGGCGGCAGCACCTCGAAGCCGGGGTAGTAGAGGATGCCGTGGTGGATGGGAAACAGCAGGTCGTCCATCGGCCCGTTGATGCCGCGCGCGCTGTAGTGCGAGGCCCAGCCGCCGGTCGTGACCACCAGCATGGCGCGCTTGCCGGCCATCACGCCCTGGCCGAAGCGGTCGCCCCAATGCCTGTCGGAATGCTCGCCCACGCCGTAGGCAAAGCCGTAGGCGTAGACGCGGTCGACCCAGCCCTTGAGGATGGCCGGCATCGTGTACCACCACAGCGGAAACTGGAAGATCACGGTGTCGGCCCAGAGCAGCTTGGCCTGCTCGGCGGCGACTTCCTCTCGCTGGGTGCCGCCCTCGAAGGCGCGCTGGGAATCGGCGATGGGGTCGAAGGGTGCGCCGGGCTCGAGATGCGCGAAGTCGTCGGCGGCCAGCGTCGCCTTCCATTGCATGGCGTACAGGTCGGACACCTGCACCTCGTGCCCGGCCTGCACGAGGCGTTCGCGCATGAACTGTTTGAGCGAGCCGTTGAGTGAACGGGCTTCGGGATGGGCATGGACAAGAAGGATTTTCATGGCTGCATGGTTCGTCGGATGAAGATGCAGGCAGGTTAGGCGTCGTCGAGCTATATTGGAAATGAATATTCAGAATTCCAGGAATAGCGATGGACAATTTCAAGCGGCTCGACCTCAACCTGCTGCTCACGCTCGACGTGCTCCTGGCCGAACGCAGCGTGACCCGTGCCGCCGAGCGCCTGAACCTCTCGCAGCCCTCGGTGAGCGTGCAGCTCGCCCGGCTGCGCGAGGTGTTCAGCGATCCGCTTCTGGTGCCCGCGCAGCGCGGCATGCGGCCCACCGCGCGCGCCGACGAACTGCGCGAGCCGCTGCGCGAAGCGCTCGAATCATTGGGCCGCGCGGTGGCGCCCACCAAACCCTTCGACCCCGCCGAGGCGACCACCACCTGGCGCGTGGCCGCGGCCGACTATGCCGAGTCGGCGATCCTGCTGCCGGCGCTCGCCGGTCTGCGCGCGGCCGCGCCCCACACGCGGCTGGCCGTGGTGGAGGCGGTGCCCTCGCGCATGGCGCGGCAGCTGGAGCAGGGGGAGATCGACCTGTTCTTCCACACCAGCGTGGGCGCGCCGTCCGGGCTGCACCGGCGCGTGCTGTTCAACGAGCGCTATGTGCTCGCCGGACGCAGTGGCCATCCGCGCCTGAAGCGCCGGCCGACGCTCGCGCAGTTCTGCGCGCTCGAGCATGTGGTGGTGTCGCTCGGCGGCGGCGGCTTTGCCGGGCCCACGGACGAGGCGCTGGCGCAGCAGGGGCTCGCGCGGCGCGTCGCGCTGTCGGTGCCGCATTTCCTTTTCATGATGTCGGTGCTGGCGAGCACCGACATGGTCGCGATGCTGCCCGGGCGGCTCGCGCGCGGCGCGCCGGGGCTGCGCGTGGTGGAAGCGCCGCTGGAGGTGCCGGGCTACGAGATGGCGATGCTGTGGCACGAGCGGCGCCATCGCGACCCGGGGCATCGCTGGCTGCGGGAGCGGATTGCGGCGAGCCTGTAGGCGCCGGGGGCGCGAAGGCCCCTGGCGTGAGGTCAACGGCCGCGAGAGCTAGTGGCTCTTTGCCTTCCCCGTGGGTGCAGGGGCTTCCGTGTGCATGACACATCGCCAGGCGTCCCCGTCGCGGATCCACGTCGACGTGTCGAGCATGTCCTGTTCGATCTTTTCGGACTTTCCTCTCGGCGACAGCGTCTGATGGGCCTTGTAGCTCAGGACTGCGGTGTCATCGTTGGGGAAGGCGGCCTCCATGTCGCTGAGCTTGAATGACTTGACCACCATGGTCCCGTGCTCCGCCATCTCGCGGTAGCCGGCGTGGTCGWACTTCATCGAGCCATGGGAGCTCACCATGAAGGCCGGTTCGCACAGCAGGTCGAGGGCGGTGTTCGTGTCGCTGTCCACCATCGACTGCCAGAATTTCTTTTCAAGAGCGAAGAGCTCGCGGCTTTTGTCTTGCACAGGCGTCTCCTGGATAGGTTGGGAAAGCAACGATCGAGTGGCCGTGGAGCCCGCGGTGCAGGGTCAGCCGCAGAGTTGCGGTCAGCAGCTTCCTACGGCATCGCGGTGCGCGAAGTGCGCCGCCCTCAGATCACCGGCACGCTGGTTTCCTTGAGCACGCGCAGCACGAAATGCGACTTGCTGTGGCGGATGCCCGGGATCTTGTAGAGCTTTTCGCGCAGCAGCCGTTCGTAGTCGCGCGTGTCGCGCACCGCGATGCGGATGTAGTAGTCGTAGTCGCCCGACACCAGGTAGGCCTCCTGGATCTCCGGAATGGTCGCGAGCACGCGGCCGAAGTCGTAGAGCGTTTCGTCGGTGTGGCTTTCGAGCGTGACCTGCACGATCACGGAATCGTGGTAGCCGAGCTTGGCCGGGTCCACGTCGATGGTGTAGCGCTTGATGACGCCATGGGCTTCGAGCTTCTTGATGCGCGTCCAGCAGCTGGTGGGCGACAGGCCGACCTCATTGCCGATCTCCTGCAGGGTCTTGCGCGAGTCGAGCAGCAGCACCCGCAGGATGGCCATGTCGATCTTGTCGAAAGATCCTTCTTCAATGGAGGCTGTTTTCCGAAGAGTTTTCATGAATTGGACCGAAAGAGCCAAAAGAAAGAAGCAAATTCTGCATCAGAAGCGGAAGAATTGACGGCATGCGACTGCTCGACCTTCCCCTCACGCCTTCCCCGTCCCTCCACCCCGAAGTCCCAGGCGCCGCCTTCCGCGTGCGCAACGGCGCCGAGGCCCTGCTCGACACGCTGGTCGAGTGCGGCGTCGACACCATCTTCGGCGGGGCGCGTGGGCGTGGTGCTGGTCACCTCGGGGCCGGGCGTGGGCAACACCATCACGGGGCTGCTCGATGCCATGAGCGATTCGGTGCCGGTGCTCTGCATCAGCGGGCAGGTCGCGACCGCGGTGATCGGCACGCAGGCCTTCCAGGAGAGCGATGCGCTGGGCATGTCGCGCCCCGTGACCAAGTGGAACCAGCAGGTGCGCGCGGCGGACGACGTGCCTTCGCTGGTGCGCCGCGCGCTGGAGATCGCCGCCTCGGGCCGGCCGGGGCCGGTGCTGCTCGACGTGCCGAAGGATGTCCAGCTCATGCGCCTTGTTGGGCACGGCGCCGCATCGAGGCCGCTGCGCGCATTGCGCGCGGGCAGGGCGGCGCTGCCGCCGAAGGCCATGCTGCAGCGCGCGGCCGACCTGCTCTCGACCGCGCGCCGGCCGGTGCTCTACGGCGGCGGCGGGCTGATCAACTCGGGGCCGGCCGCCTGCGAGGCCTTCGCGCAGCTGGTGCAGCGCCTGCATGCGCCGTGCACGCTCACGCTGATGGGACTCGGCGCCTTCCCCGCGTCCGACCCCAAATTCATCGGCATGCTGGGCATGCACGGCATGCTCGAAGCCAACCTTGCGATGCACGAGGCCGACCTGGTGGTGTGCGTCGGTGCGCGCTTCGACGACCGCGTGACCGGCAAGCTCGACGAGTTCTGTCCGCATGCGCGCAAGATCCACATCGACATCGATCCCGGCAGCATCAACAAGGTGGTGAAGGTCGATGTACCCATGGTGGGCGATTGCGCCGCGATCCTCGATGCCGTGCTCGCGCTGCTGCCGGCCGAAGGCCTTGCGCCCGAACGGCTCGCGCCCTGGTGGGAGCGCATCGAGCGCTGGCGCGCGCAAGAGTGCCTGCGCTTCGCGCCGCGTGGCGACGCCATCCTGCCGCAGCAGCTGATGTCGTCGCTGCAGCGCGCCATCGCGGGCCGCGACGCGATCGTCTCCACCGACGTGGGCCAGCACCAGATGTGGGCTGCGCAGTACCTGCGCTTCGACCGCCCGCGCCGCTGGCTCACCTCGGGCGGCGCCGGCACCATGGGCTACGGGCTGCCCGCGGCCATCGGCGCGCAGATCGGCCACCCCGATGCGCTGACGGTCTGCGTGAGCGGCGACGCCTCGGTGCTCATGAACATCCAGGAGCTGTCGACGGCGGTGCAGCACCGCGCGCCGGTGAAGCTGGTGCTGTGCAACAACGGCTACATGGGCATGGTGCGGCAGTGGCAGGAGCTCAACCACGGCAACCGGCTGAGCCACAGCTGGAACGAGGCGCTGCCCGATTTCGTGGCACTGGCCAGGGCCTTCGGCTGGGGCGCACGCCGCGTGTCGGACCCGGCCGAACTCGAAGCCGCGCTGGCCGAATGCCTGACGAGCGAAGGCCCGTTCTTCCTCGACGTGCAGGTCGCCGCGCAGGAGAACTGCTTTCCGATGATGCCGGCCGGGCAGGGGCACCACCGCGTGATGCTGGCGAAGGACCGCTGGTACGAGGAAGCCTAGACGCTCTGCAGGCGCACGTCGGCGGCCGGGATCGCATTGAGCTCGGCCCAGTCCATCTCCTCCTCGAGCCGGTGGTAGGTGTCGTCCTCGATCCGGCCACTCGCGCGCAGGCCGTCGAGTGCCTGCCGCTGCGCGCGGATGGCCGTGGCGCGCAGGCGGTCGTGCGCCGTCTTCGCCTGCGGCTCGGCCGTGTCCGACGCCAGCACGCGCGCCGCGCGGTACTCGTCGCGCACGGCCTCGGCCTCGGTGCCGTTCTCGGCTTCGAGCGCAGACAGCGCCGCATCCATCATGGCGGTGCGCGCGAGCGAGATCTCTTCTTCGAGCGATGCATCGGGCGCGATCCTCAAGGCCCTGATCAGCGGCCCGATCGTGAAGCCCTGGATCACCAGCGTGCCGAGCACGACCGCGAACGCGCTCAGCACGATCAGGTCGCGTCCCGGAAAGTCGGGCGGCAGCGCGAAGGCCGTGGCCATGGTGACCAGCCCACGCATGCCCGACCATCCCACCAGCAGCCCGATGCGCTTCGACGGAATCGCGATGCGCCGGGGCTTGAAGCCCAGCCGGTGCTTGGCCGCGCGCATCACCGCACCGTAGAACAGCACCCAGCCCACACGCACCGCGATGACCAGCGCCAGCACGATGCCCGCGAATTGCAGCGCGTGCGCAAGCGCGGGCCCCGAAAGCCGGTCGACGATGCCGCGTGCCTGCAGGCCCATCAGGAAGAACGCGAGCACGTTGAGCGTGAACACCACCGCGCCCCACACCGCGTAGGAATGCACGCGGTCGCGCGGCGCGTTGCGGCCAGGCGCGTACTGGCCCAGCGTCATGCCGAACGCAACCACCGAGATGATCGGCGACAGGTGCAGCCGCTCGGCCACGATCCATGCGCCGAAGGTCATGACGAACTGGAAGATGATGGCCGAGCGCGTGCCCGCAAAGAGCGGTGCGCCCACGTGCAGGTTGAGCTTGGCAAACACGATGCCGACCAGCGCGCCGCCCGGCACTGCAACCAGCAGCATCGGCAGCGAGCTGGTGATCGGCAGGTGCGCCGAGCCTGCGGCCGACACCGCCACGCCGAACACCAGCAGTGCGACGGCGTCATTGAGCAGGCTTTCGCCGTTGATGACCGACAGCGTGCGCCGCGGAATGCGGAACTGCTGCATCACCGCTGCGGCGGCCACGGCATCGGGCGGTGCGACGATGGCGCCGAGCGTGATGGCCGCGGCCAGCGGCAGGCCGGCGAATGCCCAGCCGGCCCATGCCACCGCGGCGGTGGTCAGCAGCACGGCCACCAGCACCAGCGAAACCAGCGGCAGCCAGTTGCGGCGCAGCTCGCGCGGCGCGGTGTCGAAGGCCGAGTCGAGCAGCGCAGGCGCGATGAAAAGCGCGAGCGCCAGGTGCGGATCGAGGCTGATGTGCGGCACCCAGGGCATCGCGCCCAGCGCCACGCAGGCCAGCGCCAGCATCGACGGGTAGGGCAGCGCAAGGCGCCGCGAAAGCTGCAGCAGCAGGCAGGCCGCGACCAGCATGGCGCCGCGAAAGCTGCAGCAGCAGGCAGGCCGCGACCAGCATG
>NZ_JBFTPJ010000215.1:0-7118 GCF_056398445.1 Variovorax sp. 01T439_2 | reverse complement strand
GTTCCGCGAGGACCAGCAGCTGCTGCAGGCCGCGTCGTCCTTCGAAGCCGCGCACCGTCCGGCGAACGCGCTGCCCACCCTCGCTTTCTGAGTCCGCCCCCGTTTCGTTCTCAACCCAGCAGGTACCCACCATGGCCTTTTTCCACAAGACACTTCTTCTCGCTGCGTCGATCTCCCTGGCCGGTGCCGCCGCGCATGCCGATGCGCCCATCCGGCTGGTCATCGGCTTTTCGCCCGGTGGCGCACTCGACAGCCTGGCGCGTTCGCTGGCCGAGGACTTGCGCACCACGCTCAAGGAACCCGTGCTGGTGGAGAACCGGCCCGGCGCGTCGACGCGCATTTCCATCGAGGCCGTCAAGGCCGCGCGGCCCGACGGCCGCACCATCCTGCTGGGCTCGACGCCGCCCTTCGTTCTCTTTCCGATGACCTATGCGCGGCTGAACTACGACGTCGACAAGGACTTCATTCCGGTCGCGCACCTGGCGATCGTGCCCAGCGTCCTTTCCGCCGGCGCAGACCAGCCGTTCAAGACGGTTCCCGAATACGTCGCATGGATCAAGAAGAACCCCGCCGGCGCCAGCGTGGGGCTGACCAACCTCGGCGGCGGACTGCACTTCAGCGTGCTGCAGCTGTCCAAGGCCATCGGCGTGCCGCTCGCGCCGGTCACCTACAAGGGCGGCGCGCCGCTCGCGACCGACATCGTCGGCGGCCACGTACCGCTCGCCGCCGACGCGCTCGCCAGCCAGCTCGAGCTCCACCGCGCGGGCAAGCTGCGGATCCTGGGCGTTGCAGGCACCCGGCGGCTGAGCTGGCTGCCCGACGTTCCAACGATCAAGGAGTCGGGCTACGACGCCTTCGACCGCGCCAACGCCGCCTATGCCGCCTTCGTGCCGGCAGGAACGCCGAAGGAGGTGGCCACCAGGCTGGAGGCGGCCCTGCTCGCCGCCATGCGCAATCCGCAGGTGCGCGCGCAGGTCCATCGCATGGGCCTGGAGCCGACGGGGCTCCCTGGCGCGGAAGTGACGCGGATCATGAACGAGGACCGCGCGTACTGGCGCCCCATCGTGAAGGCCTCGGGGTTCAGGAGCGAAGACTGAATCGACCGACGATGGCCGACGAGGACCACGACGCCGGCAGGGCCGATTGGGCGGTGCTCGTTGCCGCGAGTTCGGGCGCGCTGCTGTGCTTTCTCAATCTCAGCGCGCTCAATGTCGCGCTGCCGGCCGTGGCGCGCAGCCTGCATGCTTCGCCCGCGCAGGCGAGCTGGATCCTGCTGTCCTACATGCTGGTCAGCACCGTCTGCATCCTGAGCTTCGGACGCCTGGCCGATCTCTGGGGACGGCGCCGGCTCTTCCTCGCGGGGCTGTGGCTCTTCGTGGCCGCCTGCGCGGCATGCGCCCTCGCACCCAGCGCCGAGCTGATGCTGGCGAGCCGCATCGCCCAGGCCGTCGGCGCGGCCGGCGTCATGGCCAACGCCAGCGCCTTGGTGGGCGACGCCTTCGGCCGCCGCAGGATGGGGCTGGCACTGGGCGTGCTCGCGATGGTCGCGGCGCTGGCCCAGGTCGTCGGCCCGCTGGCGGGCGGCTTCGTCGTGTCGTGGTGGGGATGGCGCGTTCTCTTCATGCTCAACGTGCCGATCGGGCTTGGCGTGCTGGCGTGGTCCTGGAAGGTGCTGCCCCACAGCGCGGCCGCCGGGGCCGAACGCTTCGACCTCGCAGGCGCGGCGCTGTCGCTCGTCGGCATCGGATGYGTGACCTATGCGCTCTCGATGGCAGGCACCCGCGGCTGGACCAGCACGCCGGTGTGGGTCTTCATGCTCGCGGGGCTGTGCGCCATCGCCCTCTTCTCCGGCGTTCAGATGCGCGTGGCCAGCCCGCTGGTCGACCCCTCGCTGTTCAGCGACCCGGGACGCCGGACCGCCTACGCGGGCATCCTGCTGCTGTCGATGACGCAGGCGGCGCCCCTGCTGCTGGTGGCCTTGTACCTGCAGGCCTGCGCGGGCCTGCAGCCATCGCAGGCGGGCCTGCGCATTGCACCGGTGGCATTCGGCATGCTGATGGCTGCGCCGCTGGCGGGCGCCCTGACGCGGCGCATCAGGCCCGAATCCATCTGCGTGGCCGGCATGCTGCTCGCAGGATGCGCCCTGGCGCTGCTGGCCGCGCTGCTGCAGCCGGCGATCGGCACCGTGCAGCTGTCGCTGTGCCTCTGGCTGCTCGGCCTGGGCATCGGGAGCTTCGTGACACCGAACAACACATCGATCCTCCAGAGCGTGGCGCCCCGGCGCCGGGGCATCGCCAACGGCGTCCGGTCGACGCTGCAGAACACCGGCATCATGATCGGCACCGCGCTGACGCTGAGCGTGGCGATGGCGCAGCTTCCTTCCGGTTCGCAACGCATGATTCTGGGAAATGGCGGCCCGGGGCTTTCGAACCTGGATGTGGCGGCCTTTACCCAAGGGGCCAGTTCTGCGCTGGTGCTGCTTGCGGTCCTTTGCTTTGCCGGCGCGGCCCTGATCGCGAATACCCGGCGTCAAGCCGGCCGGCTGCAATCAGCGTGAAGGACACGGCAACAGGCCCTAGTTGCTGCGCGGAGGCGAAGCACCCACGCCGGCAGGAAGTGCGCCAATCTGCTGCAGCGCACCCAGCCGGTCGGTTTCCAGCCAGGAGCGCACGATCTTGCCGTGGCGCAAGTGGTAGATGGCAATGCCTGTGTTCTCCACTCGGCGGTGCGACGCTTCCAGGCCGCGGAACTCGCCTGCGTGAATGGCCTGCCAGCGCCAGCGCACTGCGACCTTGTCCGGCTCGGCGAGCAGGTCCTCGACCTGGAAGCGGATGTCCGGAAAGGCGCTGCGCAAGCCGTTCATGGTCGTCGCAAAGCCTGCGGCGCCTCTTTCGCCGTTGGGCCCCACGTAGTCATCCGCGATCGAGTCCTGCAGCTCCTCGAAGCGCCCGTGCGACAACCAGTCTTCATAGAGTGCCCGGATCAGTTGGCTGTTTCGGGCCTTCACATCGTCTTGCATGGTTTCTCCTGAATGGGTGGAACTCCATGCTAGGCAGCACGCGCGTTCGGCAATTGAACAAAATCAGTGAGTCACACAAAAAAAGGGCGCCCCGCTACCATCGGCCAATGCGCATGCGCTTGCTGCCAACCACCCTCGCCCTCGCAGACCAGGTGCGGAATTTCGTGATCGTCGAAACCACCGAGGCCGCCACTCGCCTGCTCATGCCGGAGCCAAGCATCCTGCTTGGCATTCGTTACGGCGGCTATGCCGAGCAACTGGATGGGCCGAAGACACGCCGCCTGCCCCAGACCACGCTGACGGGATTGCGCGACACCGCACGTTCGATGCACACCTCGGCCGGCGGTGGCATCGTGCTTGCTGCTTTCCGTCCTGCGGGCGCTGCGCAGTTCTTCGACCTGCCCGCAGAAGGCCTGTTCGGCACCACGATCGATCTTGCCTCCCTGGTGGCGGATGCCGACCTGGCAGGTCTTTGCTCGGCCATGACTGCGGCCGGGGACGATCTGCAGCGCGTGAATTGCCTGGAGCGCTTTCTTCTCGCCCGACGAAGGCGGCCCGCCGACACGTTGGTGAGCGAGGCCCTGCGAGCCATCGAGAAGAGCGTCGGAACGATCCGCATCGCAGCGCTTGCGTCGGATCTGGGCGTCAGCGTCGACTGGCTGGCAAAACGATTCCGCCGTACTGTCGGAGCGACACCAAAGCAACTCGCCTCCATCATCCGCATGCGCCATGCGTTGTCGCTGTACGGCGAGGCATCCAGCCTCACACAGCTGTCTGTCCAGGCTGGCTATGCCGACCAGTCGCACTTTATCCGCGAGTTCCGTTCCGTGACCGGCCAGGCGCCTCGGCGCCTGCTGAAAGGCGGCGAGTACTGCTGATCTGGCCTCGCAGCCATTCGCCAGTCAGCGCGGATGCGGAAACAGCCGTTCGATCGGGCAATGCGTCTTGATGAACGGCGACTTGATGACGATGTAGCTGAAGTACTTGGAGATGCCGATGTTGCGCTCGAGCAGTTCCTCGATCACTTCCTGGTAGTGGTTGACGCCGCGCGTCAAAAAGCGCAGCAGGTAGTCGTAGCCGCCGCTCACCAGGTGGCATTCGAGCACCTCGTCGACCTCTCGGATCGCGGCCTCGAAGCGCACGAAGTCCTCGCGGTGGTGGTCCTGCAGCGTGACCTCGGTGAACACGGTGAGCGTGTCGCCGAGCTTCTCGAGCCGCAGGTGCGCGCCGTAGCCGGCGATGTAGCCGGCCTGCTCCAGGCGCTTGACGCGGATCAGGCAGGGGCTGGGCGACAGGCCGACCGCATCCGCGAGGTCGACGTTGGTCATGCGCCCGTTCTGCTGCAGCTGGGCCAGGATGCGCAGGTCGAGTCGGTCGATCTTGAAAGCTTCAGACATGGCGGTCCTGAAAAACGAAGGAGGATCCGATTCTGCTTTGCCGGCGCAGCCGCGGGGCAGTGCTTTCCCGCTCAGGCCTCCAGCGCGGCGCGCACGTCGGCGGCGTCCAGCACCTCGTCGAGCGTTTTCTTCAGGCGCGCGAACATCTGGGCGAACTCGTCCTCGGTGAAGGTGAGCGCCGGCGCAAAGCCCAGGATGTGGTCGCCGAAGGAGCGGAACACCAGGCCGTTGCGGTAGCCCGCGGCAAAGATGCGGTCCGCGAGGCCCAGCGCCGGATCGAAGCCGCGCTTGCCTTGCTTGTCGCTCACCAGCTCCAGCGCACCGAGCAGGCCGCGGTGGCGCGCATCGCCCACCAGCGGATGCGCGCGCAGCGCATCGAGGCCGGCCGCGAAGTGCGCCGCGCCGCGCTGGCCGTTGGCGAGCACCCCGCCCTCTTCGTACAGCCGCAGCACCTCGAGCGCGACCGCGGCGCTCACGGGGTGGGCAGAGTACGTCGCGCCATGGCCGACCGGCACCCCCGCCGGCGCGCCGTCGGCAATGCCGGCATAGACCTTCTCGGACATCATGGTCGCGCCCATCGGCACATAGCCCGAGGTCAGGCCCTTGGCCATGGTCATCAGGTCGGGCTCCACGCCTTCGGCCTCGCAGGCGAACATGGGGCCGGTGCGGCCGAAGCCGGTGATGACCTCGTCGACGACGAACAGGATGTCGAGCTCGCGCGCGGCATCGCGCATGGCTTTCAACCAGCCCTTGGGCGGCACGATCACGCCGCCCGAGCCCTGGATCGGCTCGCAGAAGAAGGCGGCGACGTTGTCCGCGCCGAGCTCGGCCACCTTGGCGCGCAGCGAGGCCACCGACGCGGCGATCAGGGCCTGCGGATCGGCACCATTCGCGTGGCGGTACGGGTTGGGCGACGGGATGTAGTGCTGCGTGGGCAGCGGCAGGTCGAAGCCGCGATGGAAAACGGGCAGGGCCGTGAGGCCCGCGCCGGTCGACGAGGAGCCGTGGTAGCCGCGCTCCAATGCGATGAACTGTTTTTTCGACGGCTTGCCGATGGCGTTGTAGTACTGCACGATGAAGCGCACGGCGGCATCGACCGCCTCCGAGCCGCCGAGCGTGAGGTACACGCGCGTCAGCGATGCGGGCGCGATCTGCACCAGCTTTTCCGCGAGGCGGATGGCCGGCTCGCTGCTGAAGTGGAAGTAGCCGGTGGCGTACGGCAGGCGCCGCATCTGCTCGGCCGCGGCCTGCACCACGCTCTCCTGGCCATAGCCCACGTTCACGCACCACAGGCCCGCAAAGGCGTCGAGCAGTTCATGCCCGTTGGCATCGGTCAACCATGCGCCGCGGGCCGAGGCCAGCACGGTGGGGCCGCGCTGCTCGTGCGTGCGCCAGGGCGAGACGGGGTGGATGAGGTGGGCACGGTCGATGGCGTCGAGCGTGGCGTGGCGAGGCAATGCGGTGGGGTGCGTCATGGCGGTGTCGAGTGAAGCGAGAGCGAAGGAAGCTTTCGATGCCTCGAGCTTAGGCCGCGTGCCGCATGGCATGGTGCTGCTTTGGGGGTGCTGCGCGAAGCAGGCTGCGGTTATGCGCCTCGCCACGGCACATCATGCGGCGGGCCATTTCTCTTGCTTCTCGTCAGTAGCCCCTGGCGCGGTCCACGAGGCCGACCATCGGCTCGCCGGCCTCGAAGCGGTGCAGGTTCTCGAGCACGGCCTCGGCGGCGCTCAGCGGCTGCGTCATGCTCGCGATGTGCGGCGTGAGCTGGATGCGCGGATGGCGCCAGAAGGCGTGCGCGGGCGGCAGCGGCTCGGGGTCGGTCACGTCGAGCACCGCATCGCCGATGCGGCCGCTGACGAGCGCTTCGAGGAAGTCATGTTCGACCAGGTGCGGCCCGCGGCCCACGTGCACCAGGCCGGCGCCCATCGGCAGCATCGAGAAGAGCCTGGCATCGAGAAAGCCGCGCGTCGAATCGGTGAGCGGCAGCAGGCACACGAGGATGTCGGCGCGCGCCAGAAAGGCGGGCAGCTCGTCGGCACCCGCGTGGCATTGCACGCCATCGACCTCATGCCGCGAGCGGCTCCAGCCCGCGCAGTCGAAGCCCAATGAGACCAGTTGCGCGAGCACGGCCTGGCCGAGCGAGCCCAGTCCCAGAACACCCACGCGCCGCTCGCCTGCGGGCCGCACGGGCAGCGGCTGCCATTGGCCTTCCTGCTGCTGGCGGCGGTACTGCGGCATGTCGCGGTGCAGGCCGAGCACGGCATGCGTCACATACTCGACCATGCCCTGCACGATGCCGGGCTCGACCATGCGCACCACCGGCAATGCAGCGGGCAGCGCCGCGAAGTCGAACTGGTCGACACCTGCGCCCGAAGAGAACAGCACCTGCAGATTCGGAAAGCGTTCGGCGATGTCTTCCGGCGGCACCCATGCTGCGAGAAAGCGCACCTGCGCCGGATCGCCGATGTCGGGCCAGATGCGGAAGTCGATGTCGGGGCGGCGCTGCCCGAACACTTCGGCCCATTGGCGGCCGCGTACGGGATCGGACTTGTAGAGGAAGGTGGTCTTCATGATCTGGTGTGCTTGTGTTCTTGGCGATGTTGTCCGGGGCGCGTGCACAGATCACCGGGTACTCCCCTCCGCGAATGTCCCCCGGCCTGCGGCCTCCTCCTTGATTTCGCTGCGGGGAGCACCCGATGCTC
>NZ_JBFTPJ010000214.1:0-7133 GCF_056398445.1 Variovorax sp. 01T439_2 | reverse complement strand
GCCTTGTAGACCGAGTTGGGCGAGCTGTAGAGCACATGTTCGTCGGCATCGAGCAGCGTGATGTCGTTGGAGCGCACGCGCCCGACGCCCTGCAGGAACGACAGCATGGCCGGCGTGCCCTGGGCCGCATAGAGCCAGGCGGTGCGGTTCAGCAGCTGCGCGGCCACGCGGTTGGCCGCCACCACTTCCTCGTGCACCGATTCGCGCATGGCGCGCATCTGCAGCGCGAGCATGGCTGCGACGAACAGCATCGTCAGCAGGCTGACGATCAGGTTGATCTTCAGGCGCAGCGTCATGGTGTGGGCGCATCGCCGAAGTGGCCGTGCCGCGCGTAGCCGTCGAGCGCGGCGACCATGGCGGAGGCCATGGCCGGGTGCGCAGGATCGTGGCCTGCGCCATCGACCCATTGCAACTGGCTGTGCGCAATGCGGCCGTGCACCGCCTGTGCGCCATGCGGCGCGCAGATGCGGTCGTCGCGCGAATGCAGCAGCAGGGTGGGCACGCGCGGCAGTGCGGCCAGGCGGTCCAGCAGCGGGGGCGCATCGAGCCAGCAGCGGTGCAGCAGGTAGTGGCTCTGCACGCGGTAGCGGTCGACCAGTGCGTCGAGCGTTTCGCCCTCGGGTTCGGCTTGAGCGGCCGGCGGCTCGCTGGTTGCGGCTCCCGCGCCGCGCGCCAGCGTCTGCTCCCAGCGCCACCAGGCGAGCGTGAGCTGGTGGACGCCATCGGTCGGCGCTTGCTGCAGCCCGCGAGCCAGGAAGCCCAGCATGTCGTGGCGCTCGCCGGCCGGTGCCACCGACGCGAACTGCGCCCACGCGGCGGGTGCGCGGCCGGCGCTGTCCTGGAAGAAGGCGTCGATCTCCTCGGCGCTCGGCAGGAACACCGCGCGCAGCAGCAGCGCCGCCACCGCTTGCGGTTCGGAGACCGCATGGGCCAGCGCCAGTGTGGCGCCCCACGAGCCGCCGACCACCAGCCAGCGCCGCACCCCGAGTTGTTCGCGCACGCGGCGCAGGTCGTCGAGCAGGTCGGCCGTGCGGTTGTGCGCCGTCGCGCCGCGCGGGCGGCTTCGGCCGGCGCCGCGCTGGTCGATGCTGATCACGCGGTAGCGCGCCGGATCGAAGAAGCGCCGCAGCAGCGGCGAGCTGCCCGAGCCCGGCCCGCCGTGCAGGATCACGGCGCAGATGCCTTCCGGATTGCCACCTTCTTCTACATGCAGAACATGGCCATGCGGCACCTCCAATGCGTGGGTGCGCCAGGGGGAAGATTCGGGGTACAGGCCGTTGGGAAGCACGAGGGCGATGGTACGCGGTGGCCCTGTAGCCGCTATTCATGAAAATCATGAAGTGYGAATCATGATTTCATGGCTGGGTGTCGGTGGTTCATGGGTTCAAGATGGGTACCGGAGCACACGAAGTTCCCGCAGCCGCCACATGGCGCTGTGCAACCTTGCAGGAGACACCCTATGAAGTGGGAAACCCCAACGGCCACCGATCTTCGCTTCGGCTTCGAGATCACGATGTACGTCAGCGCCCGCTGAACTGCGCCTCGCCGCAACCCGCCCCGGTACTCCCGGGGCGGGTTGTTTAGAGCCCCTGCGTCTTTCTTCTTTTTTCATTTCCCGATGCGCATCACCGTCCTGGGCTCGGCCGCYGGYGGCGGYTTTCCGCAGTGGAACTGCAACTGYSCCAACTGCGCCGGCGTGCGCAGCGGCACGGTGCGCGCCAAGCCGCGCACGCAGTCGTCGATCTTCGTGCGCCCCGAGGAGGGCGAGGACGGCGTGCTGTTCAATGCATCGCCCGACATCCTCGAGCAGATCCGCAGCAGCCCCATCCTGCAGCCGGCACGCGCGATGCGCGACACCGCGATTGCGGGCGTGGTGCTGATCGACGGCCAGGTCGACCATGCCACCGGCCTCTTCATGCTGCGCGAGCGTGGCACGCCGCTGCCACTGTGGTGCACCGACCCGGTGGCCGAAGACCTGAGCGAGGGTAATCCCGTGCTGCGCGTGCTGTCGCATTACTGCGGCGTGGCGCGCCACGCGATCACGCTGGACGGCCACGCCTTCGAAGTGCCCGGCGTGCCCGGTCTTAGCTTTCGCGCGCTGGCGCTGACCGGCAAGGCCGCGCCGTACTCGCCGCACCGCGAGCAGCAGGTGTCGGGCGACAACATCGGCGTGACCATCCTCGACCGCAGGAGCGGCAAGAGCCTGTTCTACGCGCCGGGCCTGGGCGCCATCACGCCGCCCGTGTTCGACGCCATGGCCAGCGCCGATGCGGTCATGGTCGACGGCACCTTCTGGACCGACGACGAGATGCTTCGCCTGGGCGTGGGCAGTAAGCGCGCGCGCGAAATCGGCCACCTGCCGCAGTCGGGCGAGGGCGGCATGATCGAATGGCTGTCGAAGCTGCCCGCCACCACCGCGCGGCGCATGCTGATCCACATCAACAACACCAACCCCATCCTCGACGAAGATTCCGATGAGCATGCGGCGCTGCGGCGCGCAGGCATCGAGCCCTGCGAGGACGGGATGACGATCCAACTCTGATAAAAGGCACCGAGCTTCGCCATGCACGCCGACAGGATCCAAGATTCACCACGCCCTGCAACAGGCAGCGACAAAGCCGCCCCGGCATGGAGTCGCGAGGCGTTCGAGGCCAAGCTGCGCGAGCGCGGCCGCAGCTATCACATCCACCATCCGTTCAACGTCATGCTCAACAGCGGCCGGGCCACGCCCGAGCAGATCCGCGGCTGGGTGGCGAACCGCTTCTATTACCAGATCGCGATTCCGATCAAGGACGCGGCCGTGCTCTCGAACTGCCCCGACCAGCAGGTGCGCCGCGGCTGGGTGCAGCGCATCCTCGACCACGACGGCTTCGAGCTCGGCGGCATCAAGGACGAAGGCGGCGTCGAGGCCTGGCTGCGGCTGGCCGAGGCCGTCAGACTCACGCGCGAAGAAGTGCGCGACCTGCGCCACGTGGTGCCGGCAGTGCGCTTCGCGGTCGATGCCTACGTGAACTTCGCGCGCCGCGCGCCCTGGCAGGAGGCCGTGTGCTCCTCGCTCACCGAGCTGTTCGCGCCCGAGATCCACAAGCAGCGCCTGGCCACGTGGCCCGAGCACTATGCGTGGATCGAATCGGCGGGCCTCGACTACTTCCGCAACCGCGTGAGCCAGGCGCGGCGCGACGTGGAGCAGGGCCTGGCCATCACGCTCGACCACTTCGACACCCGCGCGCTGCAGGAGCGCGCGCTCGAAATACTGCAGTTCAAGCTCGACATCCTCTGGGCCATGAACGACGCAATGGCGACGCGCTACGGCGTGAACGGCGCATGACCGCGAACAAGACCATGCTCAGCGCCGAAAGCAAACCCCGCGTCGGCCCCGGTTTCCGCCTGCAGTGGGAGCCTGCCCAGGAATGCCATGTGCTGCTCTACCCCGAGGGCATGGTGCGGCTCAACGGCAGCGCGGGCGAGATCATGAAGCGCTGCGACGGCGAGCGCAGCGTCGCCGCCATCGTGGCCGACCTGGAGCAGGCCTTCGACACCACCGGGCTCGAACCCGAGGTGCGCGGCTTCGTCGAAATGGCGGCGCAGCAGAACTGGCTGCGCTGGGACCCCGCATGACCACCACCGCGCCGCCGCGCCCCGGGCCGCCGCTCTGGCTGCTGGCCGAGCTGACCTACCGCTGCCCGTTGCATTGCGTGTTCTGCTTCAACCCGGTCGACTTCGCGCAGCAGGAGAACGAACTGGGCACCGAGGACTGGCTGCGCGTGCTGCGCGAAGGCCGCGAGCTCGGCGCGGTGCAGTGCGGCCTCTCGGGCGGCGAGCCGCTGCTGCGCGACGACCTCGAGATCATCATTGCCGAGGCCGCGCGCCTGGGCTACTACACCAACCTGCTGACCTCGGGCGTGGGCCTCACGGCGCAGCGCGCCGCCGCGCTCAAGGCCGCGGGCCTGGACCACGTGCAGCTGTCGTTCCAGGACTCCACGCGCGAGATGAACGACTTCCTCTCGCACACCAAGACCTTCGAGCTCAAGAACCGGGTGGCGAAGATCATCAAGGACCAGGGCTGGCCGATGGTGCTGAACGTGGTGATCCACCGCATGAACATCGACCACATCGACCGCATCATCGAGATGGCGCACGAGATGGGTGCCGAGTACCTCGAGCTTGCCAACACCCAGTACTACTCCTGGGCCTTCGTCAACCGCGACCAGCTGCTGCCCACGCACGAGCAGCTGCGCCATGCCGAGGAGGTGACCGACGCCTGGCGCAAGCGGCTCGGCGAGCGCATGCGCATCTTCTTCGTGGCGCCCGACTACCACGAGGGCAAGGCCAAGAAATGCGTCAACGGCTGGGGCAGCATGTTCCTCACCGTGGCGCCCGACGGCACCGCGCTGCCTTGCCACACGGCCAAGATGCTGCCGGGCCTCGAATTCCCGAACGTGAACGCGCACAGCCTGCGCGAGATCTGGTTCGATTCGGAAGGCTTCAACCGCTACCGCGGCACCGGCTGGATGAAGGAGCCCTGCGCGAGCTGCGACCAGCGCGAGCAGGACCTGGGCGGCTGCCGCTGCCAGGCCTACCTGCTGGCGCAGGACGCGGCCGCCGCGGACCCGGTGTGTGCGAAGAGCCCGGACCACCACCGCGTGGTCGAGGCGGTGGAACGCGCGGCCGCGCGCGATCCGGCGGCGCCGACGGAGCATCCGCTGGTGTTCCGCGATCCCGCCAATTCGCGGCGGCTCTCCTCCGCGGCGCTCGTCACGCCGGACGCGTGAGGCCGCGCGGCGCCGCGCCGCGACCGGTGGCCTTTTCTTTTCGCTTCACTGGGCGCCGCGCACGCAGCCAGCCCAGATCCGGCGCGAAGCGCCACGCCAGCAACAGCAGCGCGAGCAGCGCGGGAATCCACCGCAGGTCTGCGTCGGCCGGCAGATGCTGCGCGTAGCGGCGGTCCAGCATGGCGGTCTTCAGGGCCTCGGGCGTGTTCAGTCGCCGGTAGTTCACGCCGACCAGTTCGGCCAGCGCACGCAGATGGTCCTGCCTGAGCTCGGAAAGATGTTCGTGGTTCAGCGCGCTGCCGATGGCCGAGCCCTGCACCACCTCGTCGGCGCGCCAGTAGCCGGCGGGCTCGCCGTTGCTGCCGGTCTTGGGAATCGGCATCGGCACGTCGCCGCCCACGCCGATCAGCCAGCCCTGGACCTCGCCGGGCTTGATGTCCGTCATCGGCGGTGTCTCGTTGATGCGCAGCGGCGGCGATTCCTGCCCGTCGCTGATAAAGACGAAATGCGTGTCGGGCCCCACGCTGCGGGCGCCGCGCACGGCCCAGGTCACGCCCTTGCTCACGTTGCTGGCGTTGGCCCAGCGCATGCGGCCGTCGATGCGTTCGAGCGAAGCCAGCAGTTCTTCATAGTGGCTGCAGACCTCGACCGGCGAAAGGATCACCAGCGAGCGGTAGTCCGCGAAAACGCTCCAGCCCACCTTGGAGCCGCAGGGCAATGCGCCCAGCACCTCGCGCATGGCGGCGCGCGCGAGCGTGAGGCGGCTCACGGCCGCGTGGTCGAGCTCCACATCCTCGACGTTCATGCTCTGCGTGATGTCGAAGCTGACCTGCCAGTTGAACACCGGCCGCTGCAGCTGCACGCGCGGCGGCCAGACGGCGAGCGCCAGCAGCAGCAGGGCCAGCAGCAGCGGCCAGCTGCCGGTGCTGCCGCCGACGCGCCGCCAGGCGGCGTGCCACTGCTGCGGCAGCGGCGGCTTCACGGCAGGTCTCCGGCAACGAAGCCGGGCACCCGCACGCGGCGCTGCTCGTGCGCCGGCTGCTGCTCGGCCGAGAAGGCTTCCTGGTCCTCGGGCGCGAGCCGCAGCGCGCGCTCCAGGTTGTAGCGCGCGTCCCAGTCCTCGGGCGCGGCGCGCAGCAGGTCGCGCAGCCGCTGCTTGCCGAGCTCGAACAGCGGCAGCGCGCCGGCGTCCTGCGCCATGCCCTGGCGCAGGTACATGTTGCCCAGGTTGAACAGCGCCTGCCGCGCGACGGGATCGCGCTCGCCGGCCTGGATCAGGCTCGCGTAGCCCTTGAGCGCGGCGTCGTGCGCGCCGGCCTTCGAGAGTGCCAGTGCCTGCGCCAATTGCAGTTCGCGCGGCGCCGAGATCGGCGCAGCCGCCGCGTCCTTGCCGACCGGTGCGGCGGCGATGCGCGCGATCTCCGTGTTGAGGTGCATTGTCTGGCGCAGCCGCAGACCGCGCTCCAGCGCCACGCCCGCGCAGCACAGGCTCAGCACGCCGAAGACCAGGTGAACCGTGCGTCGCTTCATGAGGAAGTTTCTTTCCGCCAGCTCTGCAGCTGCACGGCGCGGCAGGCGAGCAGGCCCGCGCAGCACAGCATGGCTGCCAGGTAGAACGCGGCGCCGTGGTCGCGCCGCGGGACCCGCTCATGGATGGTGAGCGGAAAATTCTGCTGCCGGTCGATCTCGGCCATGGCGGCGGCCATGGCATTGGAATCGTCCACCTGGTAGAGCCGGTAGGGCGTGCTCAGCGTCTTGAAGAACTGGTGCAGCGCCAGTTCCTCGCCAAGGCCGTAGGCCGAGACCGTCTCGGTGTTGAGGTTGGGCGAATTGGGGCCGCTGCGCACGTAGATCCAGTACAGGCCGATCTTCTCGCGCGCGAGCCCGGCGTGGACGCGCTGTCGCGTCGGCTCGTCGAGCTGGGCCCCGCCGTCCGACACGATCAGGATCACGCGGCTGCCCGAATAGCTGCGGCCTTCGAATTCCTCGATGGCGGCGAGCAGCGCCACGCCCATGCGGGTTTCGGGCAGGCCGCGGCCAATGGCGGTGGCGGCAAGCGCAGCCTGCACGGTGTCGGTCTTCTGCGTGAACGGCACCACCGCGATCGGCACCGTGCTGAAGGTCATGAAGGCAAAGCGGTTGTCGGGCCGCTTGGCGACGAATTCGCTCAGCAGGTCGCGCACGACCTTGGCCTTGGGCTCCTGCGACATGCGGCCCGCGGTCTTGAGGCCGTTGGTGTGCACCGTCGCATCCATGCTGCTGCTGCGGTCCATCAGGATCAGCACCTCGGCGCCGCGCCCGGCGCGCTCTACCACGGCGCCCGACTGGCCTGGCCCCGCGAGCCCGAGCACCGTGAAGGCC
>NZ_JBFTPJ010000213.1:0-7147 GCF_056398445.1 Variovorax sp. 01T439_2 | reverse complement strand
TCGGCGCCCACCGAACCGCCCGCGCCGGGCTTGTAGTCGACGATCAGCGGCTGGCCCAGCACCGCCTGCAGCTTGTCGGTGAGGAGGCGCGCATGCTGGTCGAGCGGGCCGCCCGCCGGAAAGCCGATGACGAGCTTGATCGGCTTGTCGGGGTAGGCGGCCAGGGCGGCGCCGCCGAGGCCGAAAGACGCGATCGAAAACAAAGCCGCCACGAGGGCGGTGCGGGCTGGGCGGGTCATGGATCGTCTCCTCTTTTCTTCAAGTGGAGACGATCATAAGCAGCGGTTCAAGCGGCGAGCGTCGCCTTCAGCGTGATTTCCGGCACGCTGGCCAGCGCCTTCGACAGCGGGCAGCCGGCCTTGGCGGCGGCCGCGATCTGCTGGAACTTCGCTTCCTCCAGCTTGGGCACGGCGGCGTCGAGCTCGAGCGCGATGCGGTCGATCTTGAAGCCCTCGCCGTCCTTGGCCAGCCGCACCGCGGCCTTGGTGTCGATGCGGGTGGCGGTGAAGCCCTCTTTCTCCAAGGCGAAGGCAAAGGCCATCGTCAGGCAGGCCGCATGGGCTGCGCCGACGATCTCCTCGGGGTTGGTGCCGCGCTTGTCGTCCTCGAAGCGGCTGGCGAAGCCGTAGGGATAGTCCTTGAGGGCGCCGGTCTCGGTGCTGACCTGGCCCTTGCCGGTCTTGCCGGCGCCTTCCCAGTGAACGCTTGCGTGCTTGTCTGCTGCCATGAAAACTCTCCTTCGGTCGGGTGACGGGTGGTGGGTGATGGGAGACGCAGGTATCGCGCGGAACGCCGCGCTTGTCTGTAGTCGCAAATCGCATGCGATGAAGATCGCGAAGATTGGGCAATGGCGAGCCGGGCGTCGCCAAGGTGACGCGTCCGGGGGCTTCCCCGATGGGAGCGGCGTGCGGCTCGGCTTAGGCTGCGGCCTGTCTTCTTTCTCTCCCTCTCCTCCGCCCGCCTTGACCATGCAACCACGCCCGCACCACAAGTTCTGGCCCAAGCGCCTGCCGCATTCGATCACCGTTCCCGCCACCTCGCTGTGGCACAACCTCGCGACCTCGGCGGCGCGCTATCCGGACAAGGCCGCGCTGGTCTTCTTCGGCCGGGTGCTGAGCTACTGCGGCTTCGCGGACCAGGTCGAGCGGCTGGCCGGCACGCTGCATGCCCTGGGCGTGAAGCGGGGCGACCGCGTGGTGCTGGACATGCAGAACTGCCCGCAGCTGGTGGTCGCTCATTTCGCGATCCTGCGCGCCAATGCGGTGGTGGTGCCCGTCAACCCGATGAACCGGGCCGAGGAGCTCAAGCACTACATCGTCGACCCCGATGCCAAGGTTGCCATCACCACCGGCGACCTGGCCGGCGAGCTTGCCAAGGCCAGCAACGCGCTGCCGCCCGCGCAGCAGCTGGCCCACATGATCGTGACCCAGTTCACCGACGCCTTCGACGCCGATGCGAGCGGCGACGACGCTCCGGCGCCGGCCTGGAAGGAATGGCTCGCCACGCGCCATCCGCTGCCCGAACTGGCAGGCGGCAAGGCCATGGCCTGGACCGACGCGCTGGCCGCGGGCCATGCCGCGCCCGAGCATGTGGTGGGCGCCAACGACATGGCGCTGCTGCCCTACACCAGCGGCACCACCGGCCTGCCCAAGGGCTGCGTGCACCACCATTCGAGCCTCATGCACAACGCGGTGGCCGGCCAGCTCTGGGGCCAGGCCACCTCGGAAGCTGTGGTGCTGGCGGTGGTGCCCATGTTCCACATCACGGGCGTGGTGAGCATGATGCACACCTCCATCCTCGCGGCGGCCACGCTGGTCATCATGCCGCGCTGGGACCGCGAGGTGGCGGGCCGGCTCATCTCGCGCTGGAAGGTCACGAGCTGGACCAACATCCCCACCATGGTGATCGACCTCATGGCCAGCCCCAACTTCGCGAGCTACGACCTGTCGAGCATCACGCACATCGGCGGCGGCGGCGCGGCCATGCCGCAGGCCGTGGCCCAGCGCCTCTTCGAGCAGTACGGCCTCAAGTACCAGGAGGGCTACGGCCTCACCGAAACCGCCGCGCCCTCGCACACCAACCCGTCGGACCATCCCAAGCAGCAGTGCCTGGGCATTCCGTTCATGAGCACCGATGCGCGCGTGGTCGACCCCGACACGCTGGCCGAAATGCCCATCGGCGAATCGGGCGAGATCATCATCCACGGGCCCGAGGTGTTCCAGGGCTACTGGAAGCGCCCCGATGCCACCCAGGCGGCCTTCGTCGAGTTCGAGGGCAAGCGCTTCTTCCGCTCGGGCGACATGGGCCGCATGGACGAGGACGGCTACTTCTTCATGACCGACCGCCTGAAGCGCATGATCAACGCGAGCGGCTTCAAGGTGTGGCCGGCCGAGGTCGAGCTGCTGATGTTCCGCCATCCCGCGATCCAGGAGGCCTGCGTCATTTCCACCCGGGACGACTACCGCGGCGAATCGGTCAAGGCGGTGGTGGTGCTGCGCGCCACGCACAAGGACACCACCGAGCAGCAGATCATCGACTGGTGCCGCGAGAACATGGCGGTCTACAAGATCCCGCGCAAGGTGCAGTTCGTCGACGCGCTGCCCAAGAGCGGCAGCGGCAAGGTGATGTGGCGGCTGCTGCAGGAAGACGAGAACGGCGCGCGGTAACAGCGGGTTCGCGGCCGGGGCGCGGCGCATTTCGCGCCGAGAATCCGGGGCTTCGACCGCCCGATTTTCCCCGCCCATGCGCCTGCGCTTTCCGTTCGCCGTTTGTCTTGCGTTGCTGCTGCTGCCGCTGCTGTCGCAGGCCGCTTCTTCGTCCCGCACCTGCCTGGTGGTCGGCATCAGCGACGGCGACACGCTCACCGCGCGCTGCGGGCGCCTCGGTGCCTACGAGGAGGTCAAGGTGCGCATTGCCGCCATCGACGCACCGGAGCGCGCACAGCCCTACGGCCAGCGCAGCAGGCAGGCGCTGAGCCGCATCTGCTATTTCGAGCAGGCGGTCATCACCGAGCGCGACACCGACCGCTACGGCCGCACCGTGGCCGACGTGCGCTGCAACGGCGAGGATGCGGGCACCCGCATGGTGGCCGAAGGCTGGGCCTGGGTGTACGACTTCAACGGCATCGCCACGCGCCGCGGCGGCGAACTGTTCAAGCTGCAGGACAGCGCGCGTGCGCAGCGGCTCGGGCTGTGGGCCGGCGCCAGGCCGCAGCCGCCCTGGGAGTGGCGGCGCCGCCAGCGCGAGGACCACCCGGACCGCTTCCTGTTCTGAGCCTACGACTCGCTCTTGCCCCGCACGTCCGCCACCACGCGCGCATTGCGCTGGAAGCTCCAATAGGCGCTGGCCCAGTCCATCAGCACCACGATGCGGTTGCGGAACCCGATAAGGAAGTACGCGTGCGCGAACAGCCAGAACAGCCACGCGAGCCGGCCGCTGAAGCGCAGCGGTCCCAAGGGCGTTTCCAGGTCGACCACCGCCGAATTGCGGCCGATGGTGGCCAGGTTGCCGTAGTCCCGGTAGCGGAAAGGCACGGTGGGCACGCCCGCGATGCGGCGAAGAATGTTGGCGGCCGCCGCGCGGCCCATCTGCTTGGCGCCGGGCGACACGCCGGGCACCGGCTTGGGCGGCTTGCCGGGGGCGTAGCTCAGGGCCGCGGCCAGGTCGCCCACCACGCTGATCTCGGGATGGCCCGGCAGGCTCAGGTCGGGCTCGACCTTGATGCGGCCCGCGCGGTCGCATTCGGCGCCGGTCGCCTCGCCCAGCATGCGTCCGAGCGGCGATGCCGCCACGCCCGCCGCCCACACCACGCAGCTGCTGTCGATGCGGTAGCTGGTGGCCGGAGCGCCGCTGGCACCGCCGCCGGCTTCCACTTCGAGGCCGGTGGCGTCGATGGCGGTCACGCGTGCATTGAGCCGCACCTCCACGCCCAGCCGCTGGAGCTGCTCCAGCGCCTTCTGGCTCAGGCTCTCGGGCATGGCCTGCAGCACGCGCGGCCCGCCCTCGACGAGCAGCACCTGTGCGCTCCCCGGATCGATGCGGCGGAATTCGCCGGAGAGCGTGTGCTTGGCGATCTCGGCCAGCGTGCCGGCCATCTCGACCCCCGTGGGGCCGGCGCCGATCACCACGAAGGTGAGCAGGGCGCGGCGGCGCTCGGGGTCGGTGGCGGTTTCGGCCGCTTCGTAGGACATCAGCACGCGGCGGCGGATCTCGAAGGCGTCCGACAGCGTCTTGAGGCCCGGCGCCAGGGGCGCCCATTCGTCATGGCCGAAATAGCTGTGGGCCGCGCCGGCCGCGACCACCAGGTGGTCGTAGCTCACCAGGCTGCCGTTGGCCAGCCGGAGCGCGCGCGCGGCCGGATCGATGGCGCTCACTTCGCCGAGCAGCGTGGTGATGCGCGGCTGCGCGCGGAACAGGGCCCGCACCGGCGCTGCGATCGACGGCGCGGCCAGTCCGGCGGTCGCCACCTGGTAGAGCAGCGGCTGGAACAGGTGGTGGTTGGTCTTTTCGATCACCGTCACGTCCACGTCGGCGCGTTMGAGCCGGCGGGCGGCTTCGAGTCCGCCGAATCCGCAGCCGACGATGACGACATGGGGGCGGGCGGAGGCGTTGGTCGTTTGCATCGAACAGATGATACGCAGCCGCCCTGCACGCCGGCCGATCTTGTGCCAAAGTGGCTCCCCCCACCGATGGTTGCCTGTGCCTCCCCCGGCCCACGGCGTGCCAAGGGCGCGAACTTGTCCTACGCGCCTTTGCAACGGCCATCGGCTACAAATTGCGGTTGACCCGACTGGAGACACCATGACGCTTTCCCGGCCGATCACCCAGGCGGCGAGCGCGCTGCGCGGCAAGTTCCGCGAAGTGCGCGCCGCCAGCCTGGCACTCGCCGCGCCGCTCTCCGCCGAAGACCAGTGCATCCAGTCGATGCCCGACGCGAGCCCGACCAAATGGCACCTCGCGCACACGACCTGGTTCTTCGAGACCGTGCTGCTCCAGCCGCATGCGGCGGGCTACCGGCCTTTCGACGAGCGGTTCCATTACCTCTTCAACTCGTACTACGAAGCGCTCGGCCCGCGCCATCCGCGCCCGCAGCGGGGGCTGCTCACGCGCCCTTCCGTGGACGAGGTGCATGCCTACCGCGCCCATGTCGACGAGGCGGTGCTCGCGCTGCTCGACGGCGCCGACGGCGAGCGCGATTGGGCGGCCATCGAGCCCATCGTCACGCTCGGGCTGCACCACGAGCAGCAGCACCAGGAGCTGCTGCTCACCGACGTCCTGCATGCCTTGTCATGCAATCCGCTGTTGCCCGCCTACCGGCCCGCGGCCGGGCCCGCGCTGCGGCTGGCTGCCGTGCCGCCGGCCATGCGCTGGCTGCCGCAGCCCGGCGGCATGGTGCAGGTGGGCCATGAGGGGCCGCAGCAGGGCTTTGCCTTCGACAACGAAACGCCGCGCCATGCGGCCCTGCTGCAGCCCTATGCCATGGCCGACCGGCTGGTGAGCTGCGGCGACTATGCGCAGTTCATTGCCGACGGCGGCTACCAGCGCCCCGAGCTCTGGCTCTCAGACGGCTGGGCGGCGGTGCAGGCGCAGGGCTGGCGCCATCCCGCCTACTGGCTGGCCGCCGACGACCCGCGGCTGCAGGCCCAGCAGCCGCAGGGCGGCTGGCAGGTGTTCGGCCTGCATGGCGTGCGGCCGATGGAGGCCGATGCACCCGTGTCGCAGCTGAGCTTCTACGAGGCCGCCGCGTATGCCGAATGGGCCGGTGCGCGCCTGCCGACCGAATTCGAATGGGAAGCGGCCTTCGATGCGCCCGGCATCTCGCAGATGACCGGCCACGTCTGGCAATGGACGCGCTCCTCCTACGACCCGTATCCCGGCTTCAGGCCCATGCCCGGCATCGCGGCCGAATACAACGGCAAGTTCATGGTGGGCCAACTGGTGCTGCGTGGCGGCAGCGTGGCGACGCCGGCCGGGCACACGCGGCCCAGCTACCGCAATTTCTTTCCGCCGGCGGCGCGCTGGCAGTTCTCGGGGCTGCGGCTCGCGAAAGACATCTGAATCATGCGCAATCCAAGCTCCTCGTCCTCCTTTTCGTTTGCCACCGCCCAGCCGCAGCAGCGCCAGCCTGTCGCGCCTGCCGCCGCGGAAAAAAATGCGGCGCTGCTCTCCGAGTTCGGCCGCGAGATGCAGGCGGGCCTCGCGCGCAGGCCGCGCAGCATTTCGCCCAAGTATTTTTACGACGCCGCGGGTTCGCAGCTGTTCGACCGCATCTGCGAGCTGCCCGAGTACTACCCCACGCGCACCGAGCTGCGCATTCTTGGCGAATGCGCGGGCGAGATCGCCGCGCAGGTGGGTCCGGGCGCCGAGATCGTCGAGTTCGGCGCCGGCTCGCTCACCAAGGTGCGGCTGCTGCTCGATGCGCTCGAGGCGCCCAGGCGCTACCTGCCGATCGACATTTCCGGCGAGCACCTGGCGGCCGCCGCCGAGCGGCTCAGGGCCGACTACCCGCAGCTGGCGGTGCAGCCGATCGCGGCCGACTACACCATGCCGCTGGTGCTGCCCGCGCCGCTCGCCGGTGCGGGCAAGCGCGTGGGTTTTTTCCCCGGCTCGACGATCGGAAATTTCGAGCCCGACGAGGCACTGGCCTTCCTGCAACTCGCGGCGCGCATGCTGCGCGGCGGCGGTCTGCTGATCGGCGTCGACCTGGTGAAGGACCCGGCCCGCCTGCATGCCGCCTACAACGATGCGCAGGGCGTGACCGCGGCGTTCAACCTCAACCTGCTGCGGCGCGCCAATGCCGAGCTCGACGCCAACTTCGATCTCGAGGGCTTTGCGCACGCGGCCTTCTACAACGCACCGAAGCAGCGCATCGAGATGCACCTGGTCAGCCGGCGGGACCAGATCGTTTTACTGAACGGCGAGCGGTTTGCGTTCGAGGAAGGGGAGACCATCCACACCGAGTACTCGCACAAGTTCACCGTGGAAGGGTTGCGGGCGCTGGCGGTGAAGGCGGGGTTCCGGCCGGGGGCGGTGTGGACGGATCCGGAGAGGCTCTTCAGTGTGCATTGGTTGGGGGCTTGAATTGTTTTGAGTTTCGGGGCCGGGTCTCGCCCCGGCGGGCGACTCACTTTCTTTGCTTCGCGAAGCA
>NZ_JBFTPJ010000212.1:0-7154 GCF_056398445.1 Variovorax sp. 01T439_2 | reverse complement strand
GAGCGCGATGGTGCGCTCCACGAAGGTGATCAGCGCCTGCCGCTCGGGCGTGGGCGTCCAGTCGATCCAGCTGATGTCGTTGTCCTGGCAGTAGGCGTTGTTGTTGCCGTTCTGCGTGTGGCCGCGCTCGTCCCCGGCCAGCAGCATCGGCACGCCCTGCGACAGCAGCAGCGTGGCCAGCAGGTTGCGCTTCTGGCGCTCGCGCAGCGCGGCGATCTCGGGGTCCTCCGTCGGCCCTTCGGCGCCGCAGTTCCAGGAGATGTTGTGGTTGCTGCCGTCGCGGTTGTCCTCGCCGTTGGCCTCGTTGTGCTTGTCGTTGTAGGAGACCAGGTCGTCGAGCGTGAAGCCGTCGTGCGCGGTGATGAAGTTGATGCTCGCGTTGGGCCGTTTGCCCGACCAGCCGTACAGGTCTTCCGAGCCGGTGAGCCGCTTGCCGACCTCGCCGATCACGCCCGGGTCGCCCTTCCAGAAACCGCGCATGCCGTCGCGGTAGCGGTCGTTCCATTCGGCCCAGCCGAGCGGGAAGTTGCCCACCTGGTAGCCGCCGTGGCCCAGGTCCCAGGGCTCGGCGATGAGCTTGACRCGGTTGAGCGTCGGATCCTGGCGGATGGCGTCGAAGAAGCCGCCCAGGTTCTCGACCTTGCCGGCCTCGCGCGCCAGCGCCGAGGCCAGGTCGAAGCGGAAGCCGTCCACGTGCATTTCCTCGGCCCAGTAGCGCAGCGAATCCATCACCAGCTGCAGCGCATGCGGATGCTCCAGGTTGACGGTGTTGCCGCAGCCGGTGAAGTCGTCGTAGTAGCGCCGGTTGTCGGCGTTGACGATGTAGTAGGAGGCGTTGTCCACGCCGCGCATCGAGAGCGTGGGCCCGAGCTGGTTGCCTTCGCAGGTGTGGTTGTAGACCACGTCCAGGATCACCTCGATGCCGGCCGAGTGCAGCGTCTTCACCATGGTCTTGAATTCCTTCACCTTGCCCGAGGCGCTGTAGCGCGTCTCGGGGGCGAAGTAGGCCAGCGAGTTGTAGCCCCAGTAGTTCTGCAGGCCCTTCTCCGCCAGGTGCCGGTCGTTGAGGAAGCTGTGCACCGGCAGCAGCTCGATGGTGGTCACGCCCAGGCGCTTGAGGTAGTCGACCACGGGCGCGCAGCACAGGCCGCCGTAGGTGCCGCGCAGCTCGGGCGGCACGTCGGGGTGGCGCATGGTGAAGCCGCGCACGTGCAGCTCGTAGATCACCATGTCCTGCCAGGGCACCGAGGGCCGGCGGTCGTCGCCCCAGGTGAAGGCCGGCTCCAGCACGCGGCCCTTGGGCACCAGCGGCGCGCTGTCGCGGCGGTCGAACGAGAGGTCTTCGCGCTTGCTGCCGACCGTGTAGCCGTAGAGCGCATCGCCCCAGCGCAGTTCGCCCACCAGGTCTTTCGCGTAGGGATCGACCAGCAGCTTGTGCGGGTTGAAGCGGTGGCCCTCCTCGGGCTTGTAGGGGCCGTGCACGCGGTAGCCGTAGGCCTGGCCCGGGCGGGCTTCGGGCAGGTAGCAGTGCCATACGCCGTCGGTGCGCTCCCGGATCGGGATGCGCTGGATTTCATGGCGGCCCTTGTCGTCGAAGAGGCACAGGTCCACCCCTTGTGCGTGCTGGGAAAAAAGCGCGAAGTTCACGCCCTCCCCGTCCCAGTTGGCGCCCCGCGGATAGGGGCGCCCCGGCCAGACGGCCGAGATCGGATTGCGTTGGCTGCTGCGTGTCATCAAATTGGATGTGGGAGAAAGAAATTTCAGCGCGGCGGGCGCTCGCCGGGCGGGTTCGGCTTGGGCCTGGCCGTGCCGCTGCTGCTGTCGCTGCCGTCCTTTGGCAGGCGCGGCCACCAGCGTTCGATCTGCTCGGCCGCCCAGTCCTTGCCCGCCAGGCCGAAGGCCAGCGCCAGCGCGAACACCACGCCCGCCAGGATCACCAGGAAACTTTCGCGCACGATGTCGCCGCCCACCTTGACCTGGTCCAGCGCAATCAGGATGACGAAGGCCATGACCGCATAGCGCGCGATCTGGCCCAGCAGCATGGCGTCGCGCAGCTGCGCGCCCCGGAAGTAGCTCGACACCGSCTCTCCCACGAAGCGGGCAAAGTAGGAACCGAAGGCCAGCACCAAAAGGGCCACGAAAAGATTCGGCACGAACCACACCACGCGCCCGAGCAGGTCGGCGATGTAGCTCAGGCCCATGCCGTTGAAGGCCAGCAGCAGTGCCGCAAAGATCACCAGCCAATAGGCCAGCACGCCGAACAGGCTGCAGGTGTCGCCCGGCCAGCCGCCCTGGCGCAGGAAGTTGTCCAGGCCCGCGCGCTCGGTCAGCACGTTGAAGTTGATCGCGCGCAGCGCCTTGGTCACCGCAAAGCGCGCGGCCTTGGCAATGAGCCAGCCGGCAAGCACCACCACCAATGCAATCGCCAGGCGGGGCACGAAGGCCCCGACCTGGTAGAGCATTGCGTTCAGCGGCTCCAGGTGAATGCCAAATCGGTCCATGTTTCTCTCCGGTGCGTGGTTGCGGTTGCGGACGAAGGCGGCGGATGCGGTGCAAGCATCAACCGGGCCGCTCCACCTGCAGCAGCGCGAGCACGCCGTTCAGCGGCACCTGCGCCCAGTCGATGCGGTTGTTGAGCTCGTAGCGCAGCTCGTACAGCGCCTTCTCGGTCTCGAACAGCGCGAGCAGGTCGGCGTCGATGCGGGTGGCCTCCTCGCCCGCGCCGGCCTCCATGTAGCCGTCCAGGAAGGCCTGGCGTGCCGACTGCTCCCAGGCCGCGGCCGGCGGCCCCAGGTAGGCGGCCTCTTCCACGCTCTGCGCCACGCGGCGCAGCGCGGACCAGCGCGCATAGTTGAACGAGCGCAGCATGCCGGCCACGTCGCGCAGCGGCGAGCCCTTGGCGCGGCGCTCGTCGAAGCTGCGCGCGGGCTCGCCTTCGAAGTCGATGATCACGAAGTCGTTGTCCCGCAGCAGCACCTGCCCCAGGTGCAGGTCGCCGTGGTAGCGGCTCTTGATGCCGCCTTGCGCCTGCGGCCTGCGCGCCGCGATGGAGCCCTGCAGCGCGTCTTCCATGGCCAGCAGCGCCTGGGCATCGGGCTGCGCCGGCGCCGGCAGCTGGGCCAGCCTTTCGCGCAGCAGCGCCAGCGTGGCGGTGGCGTCGGCGCGGGCCTGCTCCGCATAGCGGGCGATGTCGCTGTCCAGCAGCGGCTCGGGGTCGAAGGCCGCCGCGCCGGTGCGCAGCGCAAGCGCCTGGTGCAGCTGGGCGGTGCGCCGGCCCAGCGTGGCCATGAGCGCGAGAAAACCGCCGTGCACGGCCATCGGGTCCGGCAGCGCGCCGTTGGTGGTGGCGAAGTCGCGCAGGAAGCGCTCCAGGTAGCCCAGCGTGTGGTCCCAGCCGTCGCCCTGGTTCGACACATAGGACTGCACCATGGCCAGGGTCATGGTGCGCCCGTCGTTGCCGGTGTATTCGAGCGCGCCCAGCACCGGGACGCAGTGCGGATATTTGGCCACCTCGGTCAGGAAGCGGCCCACCTCCAGTTCGGGGTTCAGGCCTTCGCGCAGGTGCCGGTAGCCCTTGAGGAACAGGGTCTCGTCGAGCGTGACCACGGTGTTGCTGCTCACACCGCTCGGCCGCCCGATCGGCAGGCTGGCGATGTCGGCCTCCACCTCGGCAAAGGCCGCCGTCGCGCGAAAGCGCAGCCGCCCCTGCGCGGTTTCCAGTTCCATGCCGCTGCGGATCGCCAGCACCAATTCGCGGCAGAAGGCTTCGTCATAGAACGCATCGCCCATCAGCCCCACCTGCGCCTGCTGCCGCACCTTGGCGAGCGCGGCCTGCGCGACGCCGGCCATGCGCTCCTCGTCGCGCTCTTCCCAGGCCAGTGCCAGCGGCATGAAGTAGGTGGCGCCGCCGGGCGGGCCGTCGAGTTCGAGCAGCGGCAGCATCCAGCTGAGCGGGCCTGCCTCCCAGATGACGTGGTCCGCCAGGCGCGCGCGCTCGATGGCGGTGCCCTTGGACGCATACCAGCGCTGGATCTCGATGTGGCGCGGCAGCGTCTCCAGCTCGAACTGGTTGCGCATGCGCTCCGACATGCCGATGCGCCAGGGCATCACGCGATCGCGGAAGAAGCTGGTCCAGCCGTCGAACAGCACCAGCGTGGGCCACTCCTGCAGCGCCACGCCTTCCTGGTGCCAGCTCGGCATCTCGGCATYGGAGGTGAGCCTGAACCAATAGAAGCCGTACGAGGCCAGCGTGAGCAGGTAGGGCAGCTCGCCGATCGGCGGAAACGGCGCGCGGCCCAGCATCTCGATGGGCACGCGGCCCTTGAAGGCCGACAGGTCCAGCTCCACCGGCTGCGCGGCGCGCGACAGGTTGAACACCGTGAGGATGATGTCCTCGTCGTACTCGCTCAGGTAGGCCAGGATCTTGCGGTTGCCCGGCTTCAGGAAGCGCCGCTTGCCGCGGCCGAAGGCATGGCTGGTCTTGCGCACGGCCAGCATGCGCTTGGTCCAGTTGAGCAGCGAGCTGCTGTCGCGCGCCTGCGCCTCCACGTTGAGCGCCTCGTAGCCGAACATCGGGTCCATGATCGGCTGCAGGTACAACCGCTGCGGATCGGCGCGCGAGAAGCCGGCGTTGCGGTCGGGGCTCCACTGCATGGGCGTGCGCACGCCGTTGCGGTCGCCCACGAACACGTTGTCGCCCATGCCGATCTCGTCGCCGTAATAGATGATGGGCGAGCCGGGCATCGACAGCAGCATGCCGTTCATGAGCTTGACGCGGTCGATGTCGTTTTCCATCAGCGGCGCCAGGCGCCGGCGGATGCCCAGGTTGATGCGCGCGCGCAGGTCGGCCGCGTACATGGTGTACATGTAGTCGCGCTCCTTGCTGGTGACCATCTCGAGCGTGAGCTCGTCGTGGTTGCGCAGGAAGATGGCCCACTGGCAGCCCTCGGGAATGTCGGGCGTCTGCTGCATGATCTCGACGATCGGATGCCGGTCTTCCTGCGCGATGGCCATGTACATGCGCGGCATCAGCGGAAAGTGGTACGCCATGTGGCACTCGTCGCCATCGCCGAAATATTCGCGCACGTCTTCCGGCCACATGTTGGCTTCGGCCAGCAGGAAGCGGTTCTTGTACTGCGCGTCGATGGCGGCGCGCACCTTCTTGATCACCGCATGGGTCTCGGGCAGGTTCTCGTTGCTGGTGCCGTCGCGCTCCACCAGGTAGGGAATGGCGTCGAGCCGGAAGCCGTCCACGCCCATGTCGAGCCAGAAGCGCATCACCTTGAAGATGGCTTCGAGCACCGCGGGGTTGTCGAAGTTGAGGTCCGGCTGGTGGCTGAAGAAGCGGTGCCAGTAGTAGGCCTTGGCCACCGGGTCCCAGGCCCAGTTGGAGGTCTCGGTGTCGGTGAAGATGATGCGCGTGCCCTGGTAGATCTGGTCGGTGTCGCTCCACACGTAGAAGTCGCGCTCGGGCGAGCCCGCCGGCGCGCGCCGCGCGGCCTGGAACCAGGGGTGGTCGCTCGAGGTGTGGTTGATGACCAGCTCGGTGATCACCCGCAGCCCGCGCTCGTGGGCGGCGTCGAGCATCTCGCGGAAGTCGTCCAGCGTGCCGTACTGCGGGTTCACGTCCTCGTAGGCCGAGATGTCGTAGCCGTCGTCGCGCAGCGGCGATGGATAGAAGGGCATCAGCCAGATGGTGTTGACGCCCAGTTCCTTCACGTAGTCGAGCTTGGCCGTGACGCCCTTGAAGTCGCCGATGCCGTCGTTGTTGGAGTCGAAGAACGCCTTGACGTTGAGCTGGTAGATCACCGCATCGCGGTACCACAGCGGGTCGTCGCTGATGTCGATCTCTACCGTTTCGAGCGCAATGTGGGAGACAGGGGCGTTCATCGTTGCGGCCTCACAGGAAGTAGTCGAAGTCGCGCTCGTCGCCGTGGCGCCGCCGCACCACGAAGATGTGCGCGGGCACGCTGTGCGGATCGAGCTTGACGTAGTGCCAGCCGCCCTGCCAGATGAAGCGCTGCCCGCTCAGCAGGTCATGCATCTGGAACGGGCGCGAACGCTCGACGTTCACGCTTTCGGGGTCGAGCTCGAGCCAGCCCGACTGCACGTTGTGCGGATCGAGGTTGACCACGGTCACCACCACGTTGTCGCCGCCCTCCGACACCTTGGCATAGGCCAGCAGCTGGTCGTTGTCGATGCGCAGGAAGCGCAGGCCGCGGTCCCGGTGCAGCGCCGGGTTCTCGCGGCGGATGCGGTTCACGCGCGTGATGAACGGCGCCAGGCTGCCCGGGTCGTCGTGGTTCCAGTGGCGCAGCTGGTATTTTTCGGAGTCGAGGTATTCCTCGCTGCCGGACGAGCGCGGCCGGTGTTCGCGCAGCTCGTAGGCCGGCCCGTAGATGCCGTAGTTGGCCGCGAGCGTGGCGGCCAGCACCAGCCGCGCCATGTAGACCGAGGCTTCGCCGCCCTGCAGCTGCTCGTGCAGGATGTCGGGCGTGTTGGGCCACACGTTGGGCCTGAAGTAGTCCACGCCCGGCGGCGTGGAAAGCTCGGTGAAGTATTCGACCAGCTCCTGCTTGGTATTGCGCCAGGTGAAGTAGGTATAGGACTGCGAGAAGCCCAGCTTCGCGAGCCGGTGCATCACCTTGGGCCGCGTGAAGGCCTCGGCCAGGAAGATCACTTCCGGGTGCTGGCGCCGGATCTCGCCGATCACCCATTCCCAGAACGCGAAGGCCTTGGTGTGCGGGTTGTCGACGCGGAAGATGCGCACGCCCTCGCCGATCCAGTGCTCGATCACGCTGCGCAGCTCGGCCCACAGGCCGCGCCAGTCCTCGCTCTCGAAGTTGAAGGGGTAGATGTCCTGGTACTTCTTGGGCGGGTTCTCCGCGTACTGCACGCTGCCGTCGGGGCGCCAGCGGAACCAGTCGGGGTGCGCCTTCACGTAGGGATGGTCGGGCGCGCACTGGAAGGCGATGTCCAGCGCGACCTCCAGCCCGTGCGAGGCCGCCTCTGCGCAGAGGTGGCGAAAGTCTTCCGCCGTGCCCAGCGCCGGAAGAATGGCCTTGTGGCCGCCCTCGGCCGCGCCGATGGCCCAGGGGCTGCCGACGTCGTCCGCGCCGCTGGCCGGGCTGCCGACGTCGTCCGCGCCGCTGGCC